>JAAWCR010000179.1 GCA_022793355.1 Lawsonibacter sp.
CTCCTCCTCCCCGGGTCCTTCGGCATACTGGATAAAGCGATTTGGCAGCACCCTTCGCAGCACCCGCTCCAACACGGTTCGCTCGATGGGCTTAGGGACAAACTCGGTAAAGCCTTCACTGCGGAACATCTCCCTGGCTCCGCTGACGGTATTTGCGGTCAACGCGATCACCGGCAGATCTTGATAGGCGCCGTTTTGAATCTCACGAATCTTTTTCAGGGTCTGCACCCCGTCAAATCCCGGCATCATATGGTCCAGAAAGATGATGTCATAGGAGACGCTGCCGCACCGCGCCACAGCCTCCCTCCCGCTCAAGCAGGTGTCCACCTCGAGCCCGTAGCTTCCCAGCACGCCCTTGGCCACCACCAGATTCATCTCCTCGTCGTCCACCGCCAGCGCCCGCACGCCCGGGCAGGTAAACGGCTTCCTTCCGGCGGCCTGGGCCTCCGCGAACCCCCGCGCCCCCAGCTCTCCATTGATCAGGTTTGCCACGGAGAGCGCGGAAAAGGGTTTATGTATGATAAGCAGCCGGCTTCCGCTGTCCAGCGCAAATTCCCTCTCCGCGATTACGACAACCCGGAGCGTACCAGCCAGGTCCTCATAATACGCCCGGTTCTCCTCATACTCCGACCGGGCGATGAACACGTGAGTCAGCTGGTGGCTGCGCTGCAATTTGAGCAGCCCCTCAAAATTGTGGGTCTGATACCCGTTGATGCCGAGCCCCTCCACCAGATTGAGGATTAAGCTGTCATAATACCCCCGGACCTCGTCGCAGCTGTACCGCTCCGGCCGGAAGTAGCAGGCAACGCACACCTGGTCCGCGTGGTTGAGGACAATGCACGGCTGATTGTCGGTCACACCCTGGGGGATTACGATGTGGGCGTGCAGGCCCTGCTGCTTCTTGCTCTCAAAGTGAATAAAACCGCCCATAGCGTTCAGAAGCCCCAGGGCGATGGGCAGCCCAAGGCCAAGCCCTCCCACAAAGCGGCTGCTTCCGGAATCCGCCTGATAAAAGTCGTTGTACATCTGGAGCATCTGGGAATCCGTCATACCAATACCCGTATCCCGCACGTCTATCACCAAATTCACGCCGTAGCTCTCCAGCCGGTATCCAATACGGACGTTAATGCCGCCCTCCTCAGTAAACTTAATGGAGTTTTCCACCAAAATTTTGAGCACGTGGGAAATTTTCTCCGCGTCTCCCACCAGAACCGCCGGCACCTTTGGATCAATATCGAAAACAATCTCCAGATTCTGCCGGTTGCTCTGCAGCGCTGTCATAGTAATCACGTCGTTAAGTACTGAGGTAATCATATACTCTTCCTTTGCCGGCGTCAGCGTCCCCTCCATAATCTCCGTATAGTCCATCATATTGTTGATTTGGTTGGTCAGGCGCTTTCCGGCCAGCTTAATCGACGTCATATCCGCCCGAATATCCGGGGAAAGCTCCTTTCCCAGCGCCACCTCGCTAATCCCAATCACCATATTGATCGGGGTGCGGAGCTCATGGGACACATTGGACAAAAAAACGGCGTTTTGCTTGCCCGCCGTTTCCAGCTCGGCAAACACATGGTCGTACCATTTCCGCTGCACGGCGCGCTGTTTGATCCAATAACCCGCCAGCGCGGCTCCTCCAAAGGTCACAATGGCCCCCAGCACCAGGCGGAAGGCGTCCTGAAACCCAATATCACAGGTAATGGTGCGGAGAACCAGAACGTGGTACAGCAGCGCCAGCACATAGAGCGCTTTCAGCACGTGCAGCACCCATTTTTTGTTCAGCATAAACAGCGCGAGAACGATGATACAGGCCACGGCAGGAATGTCGAACAGGCTGGATTCATGTACGCCGAAAAAAAAGAATTCCAGCAACATCAATCCGGCGCAAAGATTTTCATAAAAAATGCCCGAGCCCATTTTTGCGATATGCAAAAGCCATACGCTGAAGCAGCCCGCCGCCATCAGCGGAATCATCCAGAATTCCCAGGCCATAACCAGTGTAATCAGGCCCAACATTCCGCTGAATACCGTGATAATAACCGCCAGCAGCAGATATCTGCTTGTCTGCTCCCTCGCCATCATTACCGCTCAAGCTCCTGTGCTACCCGCTTCATCAGCTCCTGGGGCGGGCAGGGCTTTCTCAGATAGTTCACCGCGCCCAGCAAGAGCGCGCCCACCACATCCTCCACCTCTCCCGAGGCTGTCAAAAAAATAACGGGGATGTCTGCGGCAAACTCCTTCATGTGCTCAAAGGTCTCAATTCCGTTCATCAAGGGCATATCAATATCCAAAAGCACCAGGTCCACCTTCTGATTTTTCAATATATGCAGCGCCCGCACCCCTGAATTCGCCAGCAGCACATCATATTCCTTCCCCAGGATAATCTTTGTCCGTGCCAAATTCATGTCGTCGTCGTCCACTACTAAAACGCGTTTCTGCATTTGAATCTGCCTCCCATTTTGATCTGCAAGTCCTCTGCGACTCATATGCCTTATTCTAAAGGAAGGTCATTCGAAAATCAAGCGCAATCAGCAAATCTTTGAAGGATAAAAATTTTCAAAATTTCTTAGAACATTAGTTTGACATTCAGAAATTTTTGTGGTATAATGACTAAGAAAGCCAAACCGAAAACTGCTTATCTGGGCCCCGCGCCTGCTGAAAGGAGCCGTCCTCATGGCTAATCTGACAAAGAAGCAACAGCAAATATATGATTATATCCTGCACTTCACCCATGAACACGGCTATCCTCCCTCCGTCCGAGAAATCGGCACGGCGGTTGGGCTGAAATCCCCCTCCACCGTCCACTTTCACATGAAAAGCCTGGAGGACGCCGGCGTCATCGTCAAGGCGGAGGGCAAGACCCGTGCCATCACCCTGCCTGGCGTCTCCCTCGGTCCGGTGATCGAGGAGGAGCAGCCCCATGCCAACCAGGTGCCCATTTTGGGCAACGTAGCCGCGGGCTCCCCCATTCTGGCTCAGGAGTGCATCGAGGACTACCTCACCTTTGATACCCAGGGAATGACCGGCGAGCACTTCGCTCTGCGGGTTCGGGGGGAGTCCATGCTCAACGCCGGCATCCTCCCCGGCGACCTGGTGGTGGTCCACCGGCAGCAGAAGGCGCGCAACGGCGAAATTGTAGTGGCCCTCTTCGAGGACGAAGCCACCGTCAAAACCTACCGCCGTAAAGACGACCGCGTCTGGCTGTTGCCGGAAAACCCGGACTACCAGCCCATCGACGGCACTTGCGCCGAGATTATCGGCCGGGTAGTCGCCGTGGTGCGGCGCTACTGACTCCGGCCCTGCCATCGGGAAAATGTCAAAAAATCCGGAATAAGCACTTGACAAAGAAGAAAACCGTTGGTAAACTAGGAAAGCCGCGTTGAACAGGCACACCAAGTGGGGCGACCCCGCCTGGGAAAGCGAGCCCGTAATAAAGGAGTTGAAATACTATGCAGGCAATCATCGTAACCGGCGGCAAGCAGTACAAGGTGGCGCAGGGCGACACGCTGTTCATCGAAAAGCTGGAGGCCGAGGCCGGCCAGTCCATCACCTTCGACCAGGTGCTGGCCATTCTGGACGGTGACAAGGCCACCTTCGGCGCTCCCACCGTGGAGGGCGCTTCCGTGGCCGCCACCGTGGTCAAGAACGGCAAGGGCAAGAAGATCCGCATCTTCAAGTACACCCCCAAGAAGGGCTACCGTAAGCGCCAGGGCCACCGTCAGCCCTACACCAAGGTCGAGATCGGCGCCATCAAGGCCTGATGACCACCGTTACGTTTCATTCCGAGGGCAGCCGTATCACAGGCTTTGAGATGCAGGGCCACAGCGGCTATGCCCCCCGGGGGGAGGACATCGTCTGCGCCGCCCTCACCAGCGCCGTCCGGCTCACCGAATGCGCTGTCAACGACGTTCTGGGGCTGGAAGCCCCAGTAAAGGCGCGGGAAAAAGACGCGTATATCTCCCTCAAGCTCCCCAGCGCCCTGGGGCAGACCAATGAGAGCACCTGCCAGGCATTGCTGGCCGCCCTCATGGTCCACTGTGTCCAGCTGGCTGAGGAGTACCCTGAAAATATTTCCGTTATGGAGGTGTAAGAGATGCTGAATATCGGTTTACAGTTTTTCGCCCATAAAAAGGGCGTTGGCTCCACCCGCAACGGCCGCGATTCCAAGGCCAAGCGGCTGGGCGTGAAGCGGGGCGACGGTCAGTTTGTGCTGGCCGGCAACATTCTGGTCCGCCAGCGGGGCACTCATATCCACCCCGGCGTCAACGTGGGCAAGGGCAGCGACGATACCCTGTTCGCCATGAAGACCGGCCGCGTGAAATTTGAGCGCCTGGGCAAGGACCGCAAGCAGGTCTCCATCGTGGAGGAAGCCGCTGCGGAGTAATGATTAAAAGCCGCAAACGTTGTCGTTTGCGGCTTTTTTATCAAAACAGGAGGAGGGACAACGTTTTGGAACACTGGCTCTATGTGATGTTCATCGAAAAGACCAAGACCTACAACCGACTGACCAAAGCCGCCGTAGAGCGGCACGTAGCCAACCTGAGGGCCCTGGACGAGGCCGGCCACATTGAGCTGGCCGGGGTGTTCAAGGGCTACCCCGGCGTAGCCGGGATGTATATTCTCCGCGCGGAGAGCTATGAGGCGGCTGAGGAGCTGTGCAGACAAGAGCCTCTGGTGGTGGAGGGCTTCGCCACCTATAAGCTGAAAGCCCTCCAGCCCGCGAATCAGGAAAATAACTATCTGCTTTAACGCAGCTTTTGAGTAGAAGGAGGTGCCCAAATGGCAGCACCCTTTGTAGATACTGCGAAGATTACCGTCCGCTCCGGGAACGGGGGCAACGGCGTGGTGTCCTTCCACCGGGAGAAGTACGTGGCCAACGGCGGCCCCGACGGCGGCGACGGCGGGCGGGGCGGAAACATTGTCGTGGAGGTCAACGACCACATGTCCACCCTGATGGATTTTCGCTACAAGC
>JAAWCR010000180.1 GCA_022793355.1 Lawsonibacter sp.
AATGCGGGATTTTACCGTTCCCAGGTCGATGTCCAGGGCGTCACCAATCTCCTGGTAGCTCAGCCCGGACAGCTCCCGCAGCACCAGCGTCCGCCGCTGCCAGTCGGGCAGCCGTGCCAGTGCCCGGGCCAGGGCCTTGCCTCGTTCCGACCGCTCCAGCAGAAGCTGGGGGTCGCTCTCCCGGTCGGCGGGCTCGGCCCAGCCGCTCTCCTCGTCGTTCAGGGAGACAGAGGGCTCCACTCCCTCCCGGCGCTTTTTCTTCCGCAGATGGTCGATGCACACATTTGTGGTGAGCCGGTACACCCAGGTGGCGAAGCTGCTCTCCCCCTGGAAGGAGGATAATCCCTGCCAGGCTTTGACAAAGGCCTCCTGGGCCAAGTCCGCGGCCTCCTCCCGGTCGTTCACCAGGCGCAGGGCCAGGGAGTAGACCTTGTTTTGATTTTCTATCACAAGCTGCTCAAAGGCGCTCTGGTCGCCCGCCTTGGCCTTCTCCGCCAGTTCTTTGTCCGACATAGCTTCGCCTCCTTCGTCTCCCGCCCCGCAGGCGGCCAAGGCTCCCGGAAAGGAGCAGTCAGCCGAAGGCTGACTGAGGATTGCATTTTGTGAAACAAAATGCAATCCTCTGCCCCGGTGTGCGCACTGGGGCATCTCCTTACAAAAGAAGTCCGGCCCTGCGGGGGACGGGGGTTTCAGCACAGATCCCGCTTGATCCCTCTGGTCACCCGGTAGACATCCTCCAGGGTGGTGATTTTTACAATCTGTTCCTTATAGTATCCCGCGTGATGGACGCCCTTGAGATACCA
This sequence comes from Lawsonibacter sp., assembly GCA_022793355.1. GTDB lineage: Bacteria > Bacillota > Clostridia > Oscillospirales > Oscillospiraceae > Lawsonibacter. Next base: position 804 of record JAAWCR010000180.1, read on the forward strand.
GGCGTACTGCTTTCGGGCTTCCAGGCAGGCGATCTTCTCCCCCTTGTTGGCGGCGGCCATCTCAAACTGACGCACGGCGGTGTCGCACCGCTCCGACAGGGGAGGCAGCGCGGGGATGGGTTCGCCCTTCAGGGCCGCCCGGCACTGGGCAAACAGCCAGGGGTTGCCAAACACCCCCCGGCCAATCATGGCCATATCCGCTCCGGTATATTTGAGAATGCGAGGGGCGTCCTCCCCCTTGAACACGTCCCCATTGGCGATGACGGGGATGTTCACCGCCTTTTTGACCTCACGAATCCAGTCCCAGTTAGCGGTTCCGGCGTACATCTGTACTTTGGTCCGGCCGTGGACGGCCACCGCTGCCACGCCCGCCTCCTCCATGGCTTTGGCAAACTCGACGCAGTTGATGGAGCCCTTGTCCCAGCCCAGGCGGAATTTTACCGTCACCGGGCATTTGGCTCCCCGGATCACCGCTTGGGCCACCTTGACGGCCAGATCCGGGTTCTTCATCAGCCCGGAGCCGTCCCCGGAATTGGCCACTTTGGGGACGGGACAGCCCATGTTGATGTCGATGATGTCCGCCCCGGACACCTCATGGGCGATGGCTGCCCCCTCCTCCATGCAGACAGGGTCGCTGCCGAAGATTTGCGCGGCGGCGGGGGTCTCCTTCTCCCCCATTTGCAGCAGCGGGATGGACTTCTTGTCCTGATAGCACAGAGCCTTGGCGCTGACCATCTCGGTGCAGGTCAGCCCCGCCCCCTGCTCCCGGCAGATGGTCCGAAACGCCATATCCGTTACCCCCGCCATGGGACCCAGGGCCAGAGGCGTGTCGATTGTGATTCCTCCGATGGTGACCATAGGATTGCTCCTTATTTGAATGGATATCGTGTGTAGAGGCGGATATTATCCGCCCGTAAAAATGAGTGCATTACAGACGGGCAAACAATGCCCGTCCCTACGTAAGCTTCCTCATTGTATCATGTCCTTTCCTTGTTGACAAGGCCGCTTTTACCCGGTAAAATGGAAAAAACCTCAAATGGGAGAGATTATTATGGAATTAAAGGCTTTACGAGCCGCAGTTAACGGCATTTCCGTCCATCGGGACCTGATGGAGACCTGTATGATGACCCGCCTGGCCGGTCTGTTGACCCGGCTGCGCTTCAACGGGGGTGATATGGCCCTGGACGACTACACCTATCTGTTCCACGCGCTGCGCCAGGAGGGCTATGAGGGCCTGGGCGACTGGCTGTGGGACCAGCTGCGGTATACCGAGACGCCCTACTCCCGGCTCATCGACCAGGGGAAGTCCGACCCCGCCCTGGAATATGCCGCCCGGCGGGATATCGACACTCTGGTCCTGCTGGCCCAGACCGACTGCGATCGCTTCATCGACGCTATGAAGCCCCTCCTGCCCGACGAGTTTGCCCCGGTTCTGGCCGGCTTGCCCCGGTGGCGGGCGGCAGCCCCCTTCGACTTTGATGCTCTCACCCGGTTCTACCGGGACCACGGCGCGGGGGAGTTTGCCAAATACCGGGCCTTCCTGTGGGAGGAGGGCAAGCTGGTTCCGGTGGCTGACCCGGACTGCCCCAAGCCCGAGGACCTGCTGGGCTACGAGCACCAGCGGGGCCAGGTGGAACAGAACACCCGCCTCATGCTGGCCGGCAGGCAGGCCAATAATGTCCTTCTCTTTGGCGACGGGGGCACCGGCAAGTCGGCCACGGTGAAGTCCATGCTCTACCTCCCGGGCATGGAGGACCTACGCCTCATTGAGGTGGAGAAGGAGAATTTAACCGGGATGCCCCAACTGATCCGTTCCCTGGAGGGCCGGCGGCAGAAGTTTATCCTGTTCATCGACGACCTGGCCTTCGACCAGGACGACAAGACCTATTCCGCCCTCAAGACCATTCTGGAGGGCTCCCTGGAGAGGCGGCCCGTCAACGTGGCCATCTACGCCACCTCCAACCGCCGGCACCTGGTGCGCCAGACCTTTGCCGAGCGGGCAGGAGAGGAGGTGGACACCTTCGAAACCATCTCGGAAAAGACCGCTCTGGCCGAGCGCTTCGGCCTGCGCATCCCCTACCTGACCATGAACAAGGCGGGCTACCTGGCTCTGGTGGACCACCTGGCCGCCCAGGCGGGTATTGCCATGGACCGGGAGAACCTTCACGCCCAGGCCATGACCTGGGAGATCCGTCACGCTGGCCGGACTCCTCGGGTGGCGCGGCAATTTGTGGCGAGCCTGAGGGCTTAACGGATTTGCGTCCAACACTCCAAGATAGGCTTGACAACCGATGTTCCATTCCATTAGAATGGAAACGAGCCGTACATCTGTATCCGGAGGGCTCGGCTTAGTCTGGATGCCGCCCACCCTATTATCCGGTGGGCTTTGATATCCGGATAAAGACTTGTGAAAAGAAAGGATCGAACTGATATGGATGAGATGCAGAGCTGTCTGGATGTTCTGCGGAATAACGATGTGGACGTGGACAACGCGGTAGAGCGCCTGGCGGGGAATGATAACCTCTATCTGGAGTTTATCAAGCGACTGCCCGAGGAGCTTCACTTGGCAACGATCCGGGAGGCCCTTATGCAGCAGGATGAGGAGGCTTTCCACTTCCATCTCCACAACTTGAAGGGATTTGCGATTAACTTGGGCATTACAGAGATTGCCGACGCCGCACAGGCGGGCCTGATTGAGTTCAGGGCAAGCAAATTCCGCAATGTCACCAAGCTGGAGGGCCTCTTGGAGGAGATTGAGGCATCGGGTGAAAAGTTTGCCTCTGCCCTGGAGGAGATTGAGGAGATTGAAGACGCCGGAAAACTAAATGAGTAAAGGGGAAGGGTGACATGCGCAATACCCTGCTAATTATTGACGATTCGGAGCTGGATCGTGCAATATTCAACGAAATATTCAAACGAGATTACCGCGTTCTGCGCGCCGCCACGGCCAGCGAGGGCATCGATTTGATTCGCAAAAACGTGCTGGATGTTGCCGTCGTGGTGCTGGACATCTGCTTGCAGCGGGGGCCCAGCGGGTTTAGCGTGCTGGAGCGCATTCATAAGCAGGAGGGCTGCTCCCGCCTGCCCGTCATCCTTCTGACGGCGGAGGCGGAGCCGGAATGGGTCTACCGGGGGGTAGAGATGGGGGCGGTAGACTTCCTGGTTAAGCCCCTAGCCCCCAAGGCTACCCAGGACCGTATCAAGTCCATTATTGAAGAGTTCTGGGGTACGGAGGAGGAGCAGGACGCCGACGCGCCTCCAGGGAAAATCTCCCTTCAGCAGGCGGAAATTTTGACCCAGCGGTGGCAGAAGAAGTTTTTGGCTTTTTGCCAAAACCATGATATCACCTTCCCCAGTTACGTCCAGCGTCTGCGCATTATTACCAGCGCTTTGGCGGATGCCTACTGTGAGCTGTTTCCCGAGGGGGGGATTGCTCCTTATGACGCGAAGCTGATCAGCATGGCCTCGGGCTTTGCTGAGGTCGGCCAGCTGGCCCTGCCGGACGACATTGTGTGGGGCGGGATAGAGCAGCCGGAGCCCGGACGGTCCCAGTTTATGCTCCACACCAAGCTGGGCAGCGAGCTGTTCCGGGACGGTCCCAGCGAGTGGGAGCCCCTGACTACCTACTGTGCCGACATCGCCGCTTACCACCATAAGAACTACGACGGCACAGGCTACCCTGCCGCCCTGTCCCGGGATGAGATTCCTCTGTCCGCCCAGCTAGTTCACACCGCCATGGCGTGCAGCAGCCTGGCCGACCGGTACGCGGAGGAGCACGACATCTTTAAGATGGTGTATCGCGCCCTCTCCCTTCAGGCGGGGCGTACCCTGTCCCACGATATGCTGAAGGCGGTGAGCGCCTCGCAAAAGACACTGAGCAACATTTTCCATACCATGCGGCTCCAGCAGCGGGCGGAGGATGTATTTGACAAGAAGCCCAAGGTGCAGGAGGCGGTGGTCCCCCGTACAGCTGAGAAGTCTGAGGCCAAGTCCCAGCGCAGCAAGGGCACACTGCCCGCACTGGACAGCCTGGTCCGCGCCCGCCGGGCAAAGAGAACGGACCGGTAAGGGCCGGCCCTTGAGCCTGCGTTTGACAAGATAGAAAACCCCCCGCCCGCTTTCAAAAGCGGGCGGGGGCTCTGTTATGTGGAGGCTCCGGGCTCATTGCCCAGGGTCTGAATGAGCAGATTGCGCAGGGAAATGGCGCTCTGCTTGTTCATTACGATAGAGGCTACCGTATCAGCGGCGGGAGTGGCTACATTCTCGATACCCCCCTGGGCGTTGACGGTTATGGCGTTCTCCATATACTTGTAGGAGATATCCAGGGTAACCTCCAGCAGTTCTCCGTCCCGGTCGGACACCTTGCGGAGCCCGAAGGCGTTGGCGTATTCCGGTCTCATGGTAAAAACTCCTTTCCAAATTGGGTTTGACCCACAGGCGTTCCGTTCAGGACCGCCCCGGTCAGCCGGTCTCCCTCATAGCAGACCTTGAGGGAAAAGAAGGGGGCGTCCTCCCAAATCAGCTTCAGGAAAATGGCGTCTCCCTCCCAGTGGGGAATTTCCAGCAGCCGCTCCCGGGGAAGCCACTCCAGCCCCCCCTCGTCGCATTCCCGGAGCTGGCCGGTGAAGCCGTCGGCGGTGAACAGGTGCATATACTCGGTGGGCCACCGGTCAGAGACGAAGGTGACAATCCCCCGGTACTGGTAGCTGGTGAGGGTCAGGCCGGTCTCCTCCTCCGCCTCCCGAAGCAGGCAGTCCTCGGGGCTCTCTTTGTCCTGAAATTTCCCCCCGATTCCAATCCACTTGTCGCGGTTCAGGTCGTTTTCCTTCTTGACCCGGTGGAGCATCAGGTATTCCCCGCCCCGCCGGATATAGCATAGTGTGGTGTTTATCATTCCTGAATCAGCTCCGTATCTATCAGCTCCACGTCCACGGTGAATTGCGCCCCGTTGCGGAGGTAGGTGAGGGATACTGTGTCCCCAGGGCCCAGGCCCAGCTTGAGCCGGGTCAGGTCCTCATAGCCGATGATGGGCATGCCGTCGGCGCCGGTCAGGATATCCCCCACCCGCAGGCCCTTCGCCCAGGCGTCGCTGTTTTCTTCTACATCCAGCAGTTCCAGGCCACCTCCCTCCACGGGGATAGTGTTGACGCTGAAGCCAAAGACGCCAGTTTTAATCTCCTCCCCGGCGATCAGCCGGTCGGCCACATATTTCACCCGCCGGGAGGGGATGGCGAAGCCAAGACCCTCGGCGGAACCGTCCTCGGTGACAATCTTGATGGTATTGATCCCCATTACCTGGCCGTATTGGTTCAGCAGGGGACCGCCGGAGTTGCCGAAGTTAATGGCGGCGCTGGACTGGATAAGCACCATGGTGATGCCGTCCACCTCCACCTCACGGCCCAGGGAGGAGACGATGCCGTTGGTAAAGGTGGAGCGGTAGCCCAGGGAATCCCCCAGGGCGGCCACCGGTTCGCCGATGCGCAGGGTGTTGGAGTCGCCGAACTGAGCGGGGGTAAGCCCTTCCGCCTCCACCTTCAGCACGGCCAGGTCCTCCACCGCGTCGAAGCCCACCAGGCTGGCGGGCAGCCTGCGGTTGTTATGGAACAGAATGGTGACCATGTTAGCTCCGGCTACCACATGAGCGTTGGTAATCAGGTAGCCGTCCTCAGTGAGCACCACCCCGCTGCCGGAGCTGTAGCCCGCAGAGGTGACCGCCTCGATGGATACCGTGGAGGGAATGGCACGGTCATAGATCTGGGTGTAGCTCAGCGCCTGCCCTTGAGTGGGGGAGAGGGTCACTGTCACCCCGGTCCCGGTGCCGGCCCTGGGGATGGACGGCGGTTCGTCACTGAGCGCCTCATCCTCCTGGGGGCGCCAGTCGTCCCCGTCAATATAGGGGTGTGAGAAGAAGTAGTAGGGGTGCTGGGTGTCGAAGTACTGCTTGATTAGGACGGTGGACAGGCAAATCACTGTGATAAGGGCTACCAGCCCCGCAAACCAGGGCCATTTCCGCCGCTTGTGCCTGGCCCGAAGGTCCGGCCGATCCCAGTGGGTGGTGGGTGGCGGAATGTGAACGGCGGGCGGATCGGGAAACACGGGGGCAGGCTGTTCCCAGGGGCCACCCCGCCACAGGTCGTTTCGGTTGTCCATAGTAGTTC
>JAAWCR010000181.1 GCA_022793355.1 Lawsonibacter sp.
AGTCAACGCTGCTAAAAACGCTGATTGGGCAGCTTCCGTCTCTGCATGGACAGTACAAGTTTTCGGCGCAAGTTACGCTTGGATATTTTGAACAGGATTTCGTATGGGCTGATAGCAACCGGACTCCGATAGAAATTCTCTCTGATGCTCACGTCGATATGGTAATGAAAGAAATTCGGAAACACCTTGCTCAATGCGGAATTTCAAGCAATCACGCTGTGCAGCCGATTGGGTCATTGAGTGGCGGAGAACAGGCAAAAGTGAAAATGTGTCTGCTGACACTTGTCCCTTGCAACTTCTTGATCTTGGATGAACCCACAAACCATTTAGATATTCAGGCAAAGGACGCTTTGAAAGAAGCATTGATAAACTTCCCTGGGACCGTCTTGCTTGTTTCGCACGAGGAGAATTTTTATAACGGCTGGGTGCATCGAGTGATAAGTATTGAAAAGTGAAGTGGATGTTCCGTGTCCCCATGGAATGGATTGTCATTCTAATGCTGAGTAAATCAATAGAATAATTTGAAAAACTGCTGCACGACGGCAAAAGAAAAAGCCGTTGTGCAGCAGTCCTTAATCATGCTCATTTCTGACGGCTTTGAGAAAATCAGAGCCGCTACTTTTATGTTTTGGCGGCAATTTGGAGGATTCCGCCATGCGATTGTGAATAGATAGGCACTTGTCAAAAAACCTAACCCCCACAGCGGCGAACTCCATCCAGATTTGCGAGAATCGTCGTTTCCAGTCTGTTCATACTGTTACCCTCAGCGCCCGAATAGCCTTGTGCTGTTCGGGCGCTTTTGCTTTTTCAGTGAGTCGCTCTAATATAAAGCGCCCCGCATACCATAAGAACAATCATCAGGGCCATCAAAAAGAGGATCACACCTCGCAAGCGCTGAAAAACTATCTCTGGCAGAAGCCGGGGGAGCGGTCTGTGGTGGAGTCGGAACTGAACCGCATGTGCATCAACCCCATGCAGGACAAGGTAAATAACGTCCGGGGCGTGGCGGCAGAAGCCAAGGAGGAATTTGACGCGGCCAAGGAACAGGTGGGCAGCAAGGCTCTGATCAAGCTGCGGGGCGAACTGCTCCGTCTGTACGGCGACCAGCAGAAGCTGGCCTCTGAGGCCCAGTCTGACAGCGAACGGCAGATGACGGGCGGACTTTTGACCGACCTGGAGAGCATCAGCCGTCAGGCCCATGAGGCGGTGGGCTTCACCTACACGCCGCTGGAACAGCTGGCCGCATTGCAGTAAAACAGAATGCCCGGCCCCTTTGGGGCCGGGGGCCTTAAAAAGAAATAAAGGAGAACTGTAATATGTTGAACCACATCACCGTTATGGGCCGCCTGACCCGGGACCCGGAGCTGCGCCGCACCCAGGCGGGCGTCCCCGTAGCCAGCTTTTCCATCGCCTGCGACCGGGACTTCAAGGACAAGAGCACCGGCGAACGGGCCACCGATTTTATCGACATTGTGGCCTGGCGCTCCACCGGCGAGTTTGCGAGCAAGTATCTCACCAAGGGCCGCATGGCTGTGGTCTCTGGCCGCTTGCAGATGCGGGACTGGACGGACAAGGAGGGCAATAAGCGCCGCTCCGCTGAGATCATCGCGGAGAATATCTACTTCGGCGACTCCAAGACAAAGGAAGATCAGGAGCCCCCGGCCAGTTCCGGCGGCCCTGTGGAGGCGGCTGGCGGCGACCCCTTTGGCGGCCTGCCGGACGGCTTTGCTCCGAATTTTGGGGAGCCTGCGGATGATGGCAGTTTGCCGTTCTAAAATGGATTGATATTTTTCTGTCCATCTGATAAAATAGAGCAAAATAACAGAGCAGAAGGGCGGAATCAATATGATGTATCCTTATATCACGCTGGCGGATGAAACCGAGATTACACACTCCCAGTTGATTGAAGCGGACGGAAACCAGAGTGTGGAAGTCCACTTTGAGCGCCCTATGGAGTCTGGATTTAACTCGGCCAGATGTGTACTCCCAACGTATCAGTGGAAATTTGCTGAAGGATTCTCTCCAGATGAAATGGCGTTCTTTAATGAGTTTCTGCACAACAACGCCCATTTGCTCTACCGCTATGCGGCGCAGGGAGGGATTCATTGTGCCTAGCCTGTTCCGTATTGGCAGCTACCTGGTATTTTTCTGGTCAAACGAAAACGGAGAGCCTATCCACGTTCATGTTGCAAAGGGGAAACCGTCTCCGAATGCGACAAAAATATGGCTGACCCGTTCTGGGCAGTGTATTGTTGATAAGCTCAATTAATGCAAGGGCCCCTTTTGGGCCGCTTTGAGGACACAGAAGTTCCTAAACTTTTCCTATCCTATGTACTTGAACGTGTCACAAATTCTGTGTTATCATTAAGCGGTCAAAAAAGGAAGGCACTTCAGGCCACGTCTGGGGTGCCTTCCCCTATTATTTACAAGGGGGTTATCTTATGCGGGAAAAGATCACAGCAGAACAGTACGCACAAATGAAAGAAACTGACATCCGGGACATGGACCCGGCCACAGTGCCGGATATCCGAGACATCCATGTGAACCCTTCGCTCCCGCCGGTGGAACGAATCCAAAAGGTGGCCCGGCAAATGAAGGGCAATCCCTTCGTCTACCGCTGCGGCGGCATCCTGGTCAAGACCTCCTTTGCCGGAACCCGGCCCCTCCAGGCTGTCCTGGAGGAGTGCCTGGAACATTCTAAATGACAGCGCCAGTAAAATTTACCCTTTACACAGAGCGAAAAAGCTGATATACTGAATGCGGATCAAATCAGATAAGGGTATTCCATGAGTGCTTTCTGACTGAAAATCCGCATGTTGCGGGGAATGTCAGGAGGTTTTCTCGTGGAATTTTTTTGTTACGCCTATGGCCGTCTGTCCAAGGAGGACCTGGACAAAAAGGCGGAAAGCGACAGCATCAAAAATCAGCGCGACCTGATCCAAGCCTACATCGACCGTGACCCGGAACTGCACCTAGTCATGGAGGGCTACGACGATGGCTACACCGGCACCAGCTTCGACCGGCCCCACGTCCGGGAGATGCTGGAGGCGGTGAAGTCCGGCAAAGTCAACTGCGTGGTGGCCAAGGATTTGTCCAGATTCGCCGCGAGTACATTGAGTCGGGCCACTACATTGAAAGGCTGTTCCCGACCCTGGGGGTACGCTTCATCGCCATCAATGACAACTATGATACGGCCCACCTGGACAGCTCCAGCAGCCTGATGCTGCCCTTCAAAAATTTGATGAACGACAGCTACTGCCGGGACACCTCCATCAAGATCCGCAGCCACCTGGATGTGAAGCGGCGGAACGGGGAGTTTATCGGCTCCTTCGCGGTCTATGGCTATGCCAAGGACCCGGAGAACAAAAACCGTTTGGTAGTTGACCCGGAGGCGGCTGAGACGGTACGGGAGATTTTCGCCCGGCGCATTGCCGGACAAAGCTGTCAGGCCATTTCGGATGATCTGAACGCGCTGGGAGTCTTGTCTCCCATGGAGTACAAGCGGTCCAAGGGGATCAACTTCAAGACCGGCTACCAGGTGCAGAGCAAAGCCAAGTGGAGCGCCCGGGCGGTACTTCGTATTCTGGAAAACGAGGTCTATCTGGGCATCATGACTCAGGGCAAGCGTACCACTCCCAATTACAAGGTCAGGACGGTGGTCGAGCGCCCGCCTGAAGCCTGGATGCGGGTGGAGGGGACCCACGAGGCCATTATCAGCTAGGAGGATTTCGACGCAGTACAAGCCATTTGTGATTTGAAACAGAAAGAATACCGCGCCAATCTGGGAAAATATGACCATCTGGGAAAGAGCGAAAATATCCTGAAAGGCCTAGTTTACTGCGGCGACTGCGGCCGGCCTATGGTGCGGTATAAGCAGGTGGTCAAGGGAAAAAAGGTGTCCTACCATTACATGTGTCCCAACTACGCCGCTATGCTGGAGCGGAGCGGCTGCGCCTACAAATTCCTGCGGGAGGATATCCTGCTGGACGCCCTGTCCCAGCTGATTGGCAAGGAAATCGAGCAGGCGGTG
>JAAWCR010000182.1 GCA_022793355.1 Lawsonibacter sp.
GTTCGCTGGTTGGGCGAAGGCGATTTTTATCCTGTTTCTGGCTGGCGTGCTGGTGTTTGGCGCTCTGGAAACCATTGTGCTGAGCGGTGGACGGACCAAAATCAACGGCGAACCGGAGATTATGGTGATTTTTGGTTGTCAGGTAAAGCCATGGGGACCTTCGGTTCTGCTTCAAGACCGTCTGGATACTGCGCTGGACTATCTGGAGGAACACCCGGACATGACTGTGTACGTCTCCGGAGGACAGGGGCCCGATGAGCCTGTCTCTGAGGCGCAATGCATGTATGATTACCTGACCGGCCACGGAATCGACCCGGAGCAAATCGTGATGGAGGACCAGTCAAGCAATACATGGCAGAATATTGGAAACACGTTGGACTTGGTTAAATCCGGCGGAGCAGAGGGGTCAGGACAGTATCTGCTGGTGTCCAGCGATTTTCATCTGACCCGCATCAAAATGCTGTGGAAGAGGGTCTGGCCAGGGACTTACACCGTCTCAACCCTGGCTGCGCCGGTGAGCCATTTCCCTTCCCGGGTGACCATGTTTTTCCGGGAGCCCCTAGCCTTAGTGAAATCCTTTGTATTCGACAGGTGATGAAATGTTAGACAAGCTCAACGCCATCGAGGCGAAATATTCTCAAATTGAGGCCCGTTTAGGAGCGTCGGAGACTTACGACGACCCGGAACTGGTGGCCCGGCTGAACAAGGAGCAGGCGGAGCTCCAGCCCCTGGTGGATACCTTTCGGACCTACCGTCGGACGCTGGAAGCCCGGGACCAGGCCCAGGCGCTGATGTCTGACCCAGAGATGAAGGAGCTGGCCCAGGAGGAGTATCAGCAGGCGCTAGACGCTCTGCCGGAGCTGGAGAGGGAACTGCAAATCCTGCTTCTGCCCAAGGACCCCAACGACGGCAAAAATGTCATTGTAGAGATACGAGCCGGGGTAGGCGGGGAGGAGGCGGCGCTGTTCGCCCACTCCCTGTATCGTATGTACTCCATGTACGCCGAATCCAAGCGGTGGCACACTGAGATAGATGCCGCAAGCGAAACGGAGCTAGGTGGGATGAAGGAAATCTCCTTTACAGTTGAGGGGGATGGCGCCTGGTCCCGGTTCAAGTTTGAAAGCGGCGTCCACCGGGTCCAACGAGTGCCTGAGACGGAGTCCGGGGGGCGGGTCCACACCTCTACGGCGACGGTGGCTGTTCTGCCCGAGATGGAGACAGCGGATGTGCAGCTGAATCCGGCGGACATTGAGATGCAGGTGTTCCGCTCCTCCGGGTCGGGGGGACAGCATGTAAACAAAACCTCCTCTGCGGTACGGCTTATTCACAAGCCAACTGGTACCGTTGTGGAGTGCCAGCAGGAGCGCAGCCAGTTCCAAAACCGGGACAAGGCCATGCGCATTCTGGCCTCCCGGCTCTATGAGACGGAACAGGAGAAGATTTCCACCCAGTACACCGAGGAGCGCCGCAGTCAGGTGGGCTCCGGCATGCGCAATGAGCGCATTCGCACTTACAATTTTCCCCAGGGCCGGGTCACCGACCACCGCATTGGCCTGACGCTGTATAAAATCGACCAGGTGATGGACGGGGCGCTGGACGAGATTATTGACGCCCTGTCCGCCGACCATCAGGCGGAGTTGCTGAAGGAGCAAGGAACGTAGGCGTGTTGCGCGGCATGTCCCTACAAAACGCAACGAGTAAAAGGAGCATATGAATATGGAAATGTATATACACTATAAATCCCTTCCCGAAGGGAAGGACCTTCCAGATATTGTTGGGGAGCTGAACGAGGTGCTGGAGGACGTAGGAGCCGTCTGCGGAGGCACGGCCGGGCGTATTGATTTGGACCTGGAGGACGAGCGGGCTAACCCCAAGCACGCTCAAGTGGCGGTAAAAGCCTACCTCCAGCGCGCGCAGTTTCCCAGAGACACCACTGTGGAGATCGGCTGCATGGAAATCGGTGTTTACGAATGATTAGCAACGTGATTTTTGACCTGGACGGCACCCTGCTCAACACCATCGATGACCTGGCGGACGCAGGCAACTGGGTGTGCCGCAGGCACGGCTGGCCTACCCATACGGTGGAGGAATACAGATACTTTGTGGGCAACGGCATGGCAAAGCTGGCCGAGCGTTTTGCTCCAGAGGATCAGCGCACCCCGGATGGGGTTCAGGCCATTTTAGCGGAATTCATGCCCTATTACAACGCCCATAAGGAGGACAAAACCGCCCCCTATCCCGGCGTTCGGACGCTGCTGGAACGGCTGAGGGGGGAGGGCATCGCTATGGCGGTGCTGTCTAACAAGGCCCATACTCTGGTCCCCGGTATTATGGAAGGGTATTTTCCTGGCCTGTTCCGCCACATCCAGGGGGCGGTGGAGGGGATGCCCACCAAGCCCGACCCCACCCTGCTCCACAGGCTGATGGGAGAGATGGGGGCCGTCCGAGAGCATACCCTATTTGTGGGAGACAGCAGCGTGGATATCCGAACCGCCAAAAACGGCGGGCTTACCAGCTGCGGGGTGCTCTGGGGCTTCCGGAGCCGGGGCGAGCTGGAGGCGGAGGGGGCGGACCACATCGCCCAGACCCCGGAAGAACTGGGGGACCTCATCTTAGGCCTGTAGGGACACGACTTTCCGTGTCCGCCATAGTTTGGGATACAGGTAGAAATAACAGCTGCGGCAAGCCGCAGCGCTACAGGGAGCGTGGCCCATGAACACCCAACTGCTCAACCCTAACGAGATTGAAACAGCCGCCGCAATCATCAAAAGCGGCGGCCTGGTGGGCATTCCCACTGAGACGGTGTACGGCTTGGGAGCCAACGGGCTGAATCCTCTGGCGGTGCGGTCCATATTTCAGGCCAAGGGCCGTCCCCAGGACAACCCGCTGATCCTCCACATCCCCGACGCCTCCTGGTTGGAGACCTACTGTGAAGATATCCCGGAGTCCGCCTGGCGGCTGGCGCGCCGGTTCTGGCCCGGTCCGCTGACCATGATCCTGAGATGTAAGGAGCGCAGTCCGGAGGAGCTGGAGGCGCTGAAAAACGGCCCGGTCTGCTCCTTGACCCACTTTGGGTCCCGCATTATCCCCGACGTGGTCACCGCAGGGCTGGACACGGTCGGAATGCGGTGCCCGGCCCATTCTATGTGTCGTGATATTATCGCGGCGGCGGGAGTGCCTGTCGCTGCCCCCTCGGGCAACACTTCTGGCCGCCCCAGCCCTACCACCGCCCAGCATATGCTGGACGATATGGACGGAAAAATCGACGCCATTCTGGACGGCGGCGACTGCCAGGTGGGGGTGGAGTCCACCATAGTGGACCTGACCTGCCGTCCGCCCCGGCTCTTGCGCCCCGGCGGTATCCCGCTGGAGGAGCTATTAGACCTCTTGCCCGATATCGAGCTGGACCCGGCGGTGGTCCGTCAGATGGCTGAGGGGGAGAAGCCGCGGGCCCCTGGCATGAAGTACCGCCATTACGCCCCCAGGGCTCCGGTGACAGTGGTGAAGGGGCCGCCGGTACGCAGTGCCGAATATATTCTGGACCACCTCACCGACAGCAGCTGGGAGGGCGTGATCTGCTTCAACGAGTTTGCCCACTGGTACCCCGGCTACCTGGTAGAACAGCTGGGGGGAGCAGTGGACACCTGGGAACAGGCCCGACGGCTATTTCGGGCCCTGCGCGCGATGGATGAGGCTGGGGTCAAGCACATCTGGGCCCAGTGTCCCGATGACACGGGCATGGGGCTGGCAGTGGTCAACCGGCTGAGCAAGGCATCGGGCTTTCATATTGTGGATGCCTGACAGCCATTGCTCCAAAATGTGCCGTGATCCTTACAAAGCAGGGAAACGGACGATTATAGAAAGGCAGGGAGACAAGTTTGACTGTTTTGGGTATCACCGGCCCCACCGGGGCAGGGAAAACAACGCTCCTAAAAGCGGTAGGGAATCTGGCTGGCGGAGTGATTGACTGCGACGAGGTGTACCATGAGATGCTGGAGTATGATTCTCTCTTGCCGGAACAGCTGGAGAGGACCTTTGGGCCTCTGCGGGACAGCAGCGGAAAAATCGACAGAAAAAAGTTAGGGCGCATTGTCTTTGGTCATCCGGACAAACTGGAACAGCTTAACGCCATTGCGCAGCAATCGGTGGTTTCCTGTGCCTGCGAGCTGATTGAGGAGTATCGCAAGCAGGGGAAAGTTATCACTGCGGTGGACGCCATCTCTCTGCTGGAGAGCCCCCTGCGGGAGATGTGTGATATCACGGTGGCCGTTCTGGCTCCGCCTGAGACCCGGCTAAAGCGTATCATGGGCCGGGAGGGCATTTCGGAGGAATATGCCTGGGCCCGGGTCAGGGCCCAAAAGCCGGACGAGTATTTTTCCCAAAACTGCGACTATACGTTAATCAACGACTGCTCTACGGCGGAGGAATTCGCCCGAAGAGCCCAGGAATTTTTGGAGCCAATCTACACACAATCATTATAACGGATACCAAAGGAGGTCATTTTCATGAGTGAAGAAAAACAGAACCGAGGCGAGCAGCTGCGCCGTGCGCTGCTTTACGACAAAAAGAACGGCTATGACCAGCTGGTCCCCGGCGACGAGGAGGCCATGGAGGCCTATTGTACCGGCTATAAGCAGTTCTTGGACGCGGGAAAAACCGAGCGTGAGTGCGTGGACCGGACCGTGGCCCTGGCGGAGAGCGCCGGATTTAAGCCCTATGTCCGGGGCATGGAGCTGAAACCGGGGGACAAGGTCTACCGAATCAACCGGGGCAAGGCAATTACCCTAGCGGTAATCGGGAAGAAGAGTCTGGACCAGGGGGCCAACATCGGAGCGGCCCACATTGATTCCCCGCGCCTGGACCTGAAACAGACCCCCCTCTATGAGACGGAAGAGCTGGCCTTTCTGAAAACCCACTACTACGGCGGCATCCGCAAGTATCAGTGGGTGACTATCCCCCTGGAGCTCCATGGGGTGATTGCCCTGAAAAGCGGCCAGACCATCCGGGTATCTATCGGCAACGGGGAGGGAGACCCCCTGTTCACCATCGACGACCTATTGCCCCACCTGGGGGTAGAGCAGTCCAAAAAGCCCCTGGGTGAGGCGATCCCCGCCGAAAGTCTGAATATCCTGGTGGGCAGCCGCCCCCTGGAGGGGGACGAGGGAAAGGACCGGGTAAAGCTGGCTGCCCTGGAGCTGCTCAACCGGAAATATGGCATTACAGAGGCAGATTTTATCTCCGCTGAGCTGTGCGCCGTTCCGGCCTTCAACGCCCGGGACATCGGCTTTGACCGCTCCCTCATCGGGGCCTACGGTCACGACGACCGGGTGTGTGCCTACGCCTGTCTGGCCGCTCTCCTCCAGCTGTCTGAACCAGAGTACACCGCCGTGTGTATGCTGGCTGACAAGGAAGAAATCGGGTCTGAGGGGGTCACCGGCATGAAGTCTGCCGCTTTCGATACCTTTATGGAGGACCTGTGCCAGGCTCAGGGCATCCCCCTGCGGGTGTGCTATGAGAAGTCCTTCTGCCTGTCTGCCGATGTCACGGCGGCCTACGACCCCAACTTTGCCGACGTCTATGAGAAGCGCAACAGCGCCTTTGTGAACTACGGTATGGGCCTGTGCAAATATACCGGGGCCCGGGGCAAATCCGGTGCCTCCGACGCCTCCGCCGAGGTGGTGGCCCGGGTGCGCCGGGTGCTGGACAGTGCCAGCGTGGTCTGGCAGATGGCTGAGCTGGGTAAGGTGGACGCCGGCGGCGGCGGCACCGTAGCCGCCTATATGGCTGAGCGGAATATCGACACGCTGGACGCCGGGGTGCCTGTGCTGTCTATGCACGCCCCCTTTGAGACGGTGGGTAAGCTGGACTGCTATATGACCTTCAAAGGAATGAAGGCGGTTTTTGAGGCGGTGTAAAGGTTAAGGGCCTGTCGGATGACAGGCCCTTGTTTTTATTTCAGCTTCTTCTCCAACCGCCATACCTTAATGACCAAAATGATACAGACGATCAGCAAAACCAGTGGAATTCCGGCCAGCAGAAGCATATCCAGAATCGTGTTTGTGGGGGAGGAGGCGACAAGAATTGCGGTGGGTCCGTCAGCGCCGCCGATGGCCGTCTCTGCGGCTGACCACCCGGGGATGTACAGCCAGTTCTTTCCCGCATAAAGGATGGAGGGCCACAGCCACACCAGGCACACGGAGCAGATAGCGGTCAAAAACCAGCGGAACAGCCGCAGATACCGCCATGCGGTGGTCTTTTCCCACTGTCCCATGGCCTGCGATATCGCTGCATCCGCCTCGGCTACGGTGAGGATTTCCGCCTCCTGCCGCCTGCCCTGCATCAGATCCACCAGAGACACACCCAGAGCCTGAGCCAGGGGTTCCAGTAACTTCACATCGGGAAAGCCCTTGGCCGTCTCCCATTTTGAAACCGCCTTGTCGGTGACATTCAGCCGGTCGGCGAGCTCCTTTTGGGTGAATCCCTGTTCTTTTCTCAGCTGAGCCACAAAGGCCCCGAATTGCATATTGTCCATAGAGTACACTCCTTTCTGTGCTTCCAAGTCTAGTACAAGACCAGCCAAAAGGCAACCTACGAAAAGTAGAGTGGCTAAAATCCCTTGTTTTGTACATCCTAACAAGGCAATGCAGGAGCGGACCATAGCTTCTCCTGCAAAAAGGAGGGAAGATATATGGATGAGGAACAGAACCAGCTGCCGCAGGAGGGGGACATTCAGCCTATCGTAGATCTGGGTTCTTCCCTGATTCGCACCGAACAGGGGACTATCTATGTGCTAACCATTGTGGGACAGATCGAGGGACACCAGCTTCTGCCGCCCACCAGCAAGAGCACCAAATATGAACACGTCCTGCCCCTGCTGGCTACCATTGAGGGCAGCAAGGAAATCGATGGCCTGCTGATACTGCTGAATAATGGCGGGGGAGACGTGGAAGCAGGACTGGCGATCTCGGAGGTAATCGCTTCCATGTCCAAGCCTACTGTTTCCCTGGTGCTGGGGGGAAGTCACTCCATCGGGGTGCCGCTGGCGGTGTCGGCAAAAAAATCCTTTATTGCTCCCTCGGCAGCCATGACCATTCACCCGGTTCGGCTCAACGGCTTGGTAATTGGCGTACCCCAGACCTTTTATTATTTTGAGCGCATTCAGGAGCGTATTTTGCAGTTTGTCACCGCCAACAGCCATATAAGGCGGGAAGCCTTTACAAAGCTTATGCTCCAGACCGGAGAGCTGGCCGCTGACGTGGGCAGCGTCATCTACGGCGAGGAGGCGGTAGAGCTGGGGCTGATTGACCGCATCGGTGGGCTGTCCGACGCCCTGGGGTGTCTGTATGAGATGATTGCGGAGAAAAAAGGCGTTCTTTCGGAGAGAGATGACAGCCCGAAGGGCTGAGAAGGGAAGGCACATGTCTCACACACAGCCCCGCAGTCATGAGGCGAGCCGCCGTCCTCGGCGGCCCCCTCCATAATCATAATAAAAACACTGGAATTTTTCTCCGCCCTGTGTTAATATAATATGGAGTGATTTTGTGGGCTTTTGGCCCGTTTAGGGGGTACATAGCTTTGAGTTATTTTATGTCCGTGGTCCTGGGCTTTGTTCAGGGCGTGGCTGAATTCCTGCCTATCTCCAGCTCCGGCCACCTTACCCTGTTTCAGCACTTTTTCGGTATGCCGGAAACCGACCAGCTCTTCAACGTCCTGCTTCACTTCGCCACCTTGCTGGCGGTGTGCGTGGTGTACTGGCGGGACATCTGGGAGATGATTGTGGAGTTTTTTAGCTTCTTTGCCGATCTGTTTTCCCACAGGACCTATCGGGGAAACCCGCCTGAAGCCCGGCGCATGGTGCTGCTGATTATCATAGGCACTCTGCCCCTGTTCCTGGTGCTGCCAATTCAGGATAGGGTGGAGGCCTTTGGAAATAACCCCATTTTTGTCTGCTGTGCCCTGTTGGTCACCGGCTGTATCCTGTTCCTATCTGACCAGATGGCCCGGGGCTATAAGACCGCCCGCAATGCTACTCTTTTGGACGTGCTGCTGGTGGGACTGGCCCAGGGGCTGGCTACCATCCCGGGGCTGTCCCGCTCCGGCTGTACCATCTCCACCGGTATGGTCCGGGGGTTTGACCGCAAATTTGCGGTGCGTTACTCCTTCCTTATGTCCCTGCCCGCCGTTCTGGGCGCCACCCTGCTGAAGGTATTGGATGTGATGGAGATGGAAGGGGGCGTTCCAGCGGAAAATCTGCCCAAATATCTGCTAGGCATGGCCGTTGCCGCAGTGGTGGGTTACTTCTCCATCCAACTGGTGCGGCTGCTGGCAGATAAGGGCCGATTCGGCGCTTTCGCCTTCTATTGCTGGGGAGCAGGTGCGCTGTTTATCCTGCTGAACGTTATGGGCTGGCGCTTTGTGCCAGCGGCGTAATGTAAAACTCTCCTTGCAAAAACCGGGCGCAGCCCGATGTCGGGGACTTGTTTACAGCATCGAAAGGAACGATTTACATATGGCAACACAAAAGAAAGCAGGGGGGAGGAGCACGGCCTCCGGAGGAAGCCGTGCCTCGAGCTCCAGGAGCCGCGCTTCCTCCAGCGGAGGACGGCGGGCCGCGCCCGCAAAGGGAAAGAGTGGGGGAGGACGAAGCCGTCAGGAGCCTGTGAGACAGCCTTACCGCCGGGAAATCGGCGCAATAGTCTGTTTCCTGCTGGCTATCTTTGCCGCCTTCGGCTACTTCAACATGAAAGCCCTCTTTATCGATCTGTTCTGCAATCTGCTCAAGAGCCTGCTGGGCTACGGCTTCTGGCTCACCCCTCCGGCCCTGCTTCTGGGAGCCTATATCCTGGCCTTCCACCGGGGCCGTCCGGTACGGCTGCGCTTGATCTGCGCCCTGCTGCTTCCACTGTTCCTCTCCTGCTTCCTCCACGGTACGCTCAACGAGACCTGGGAGTGGAACGCCCAGCTGTGGGGAGCCTTGGCGGAGAGCGGCAGGCGGATGGAGTCAGGAGGAGCCTTGGGCGGCATTCTGGGGCAGGGCTTTGTCACCCTCTTTACCCGATTCGGAGCGGCTATCGTCTTTTTGTTGGCCGGTCTGTTGGCGGGGCTGACCGCTTTCGACCGCACGGTGATGGACGTAGCCGATTGGGTTTTCAACCGGCCTCAGTACGAGTACGACTATGAGCCTGAGCCCCGCCGTGAGAAACGGCCCGTCCGGCAGCACTGTGAGGAGCCCCAACCCTCCCGAGCCCCCCGTTCCGCTCCACGACCCGCCATCGACATCCCGGTGGACGACGGGCTTCTGGCGGAGAGTGAGCCTCCCCAGAAAAAGAAGGGCTTTTTTAACCGAAATCCCCGAGTGCCCACCCCCGACGAGCTGCTGAGACCCCGAGAACCCGTCCAGCCCCCTCCGGTCGAGGAAGTGCCGTCCGCCCCCAGGCAGGAGTTCCCCACCATCTCCAAGCCGGAGCCGCTGACCCGGCCGGAACCCCTGGCCTCTCCGGTCTGTTCCGATTCCCCTCCGGATCTGATAGCTCCGCTGGCCCCGGCGGCGGCGGAACCCCTTTTGTCCCTGCCGGAGGAACCCCCGGTTCCCTTTGCGCCGCCTATGCCTGCTGCACCGCCATCCCCGACCGAGCCAGCCATGCCGAAAGTGACGGCCAAGGAGGCAGCCAGCGAGGCCGCCCAACTGGATCAGGAAATTCAACATGCCATGGGGCAGGAGATTCCGCCCTATCAGTATCCGCCCCTGTCGCTTCTGCGGGAGGGGACAGGGGAGATTGGCGGAGAGGCCTTGGGCGAACTCAACGCCAACCGTCAGCGCCTGGGCGA
>JAAWCR010000183.1 GCA_022793355.1 Lawsonibacter sp.
AGCTGATGGGCGAGTTCCTCACCAACGCCCAGGGCGAGGACGTGGTGGCCGGCGTGCGCACCCCCATGCCCATCCAGGAGATGGCTGAGAAGTTCCCCGAGGCCTTCGCCCAGTTCACTGACGTGTGCAAGAAGCTGGAGGACCACTACCGGGACATGCAGGACATGGAGTTCACCGTGGAGCACGGCAAGCTCTACATGCTTCAGACCCGCAACGGCAAGCGCACCGCCGCCGCCGCCCTGAAAATTGCCTGCGACCTGGTGGACGAGGGCATGATTGATGAGAAGAAGGCGGTGGCCATGATCGACCCCCGCAACCTTGATACCCTGCTTCACCCCCCGTTTGATCCCGCCGCCCTAAAGAAGGCCACCCCCGTGGCCTCCGCCCTGCCCGCCTCTCCCGGCGCGGCCTGCGGCAAGATTGTATTCTCCGCCGACGATGCCAAGGAGTGGGCTGCCCGGGGCGAGAAGGTGTGCCTGGTCCGCCTGGAGACCTCCCCCGAGGATATCGAGGGCATGGTGGCCTCCCAGGGCATCCTCACGGTCCGGGGCGGCATGACCTCTCATGCTGCCGTGGTGGCCCGGGGCATGGGCACCTGCTGCGTATCTGGCTGCGGCGCCATCAAGATGGACGAGGAGAACAAGAAGTTTGAGCTCAATGGCCGCACCTACGTGGAGGGCGACTGGATCTCCCTGGACGGCTCCACCGGCAACATCTACGGCGAGGCCATCCCCACCGTGCCCGCCTCCATCTCCGGCGAGTTTGGCCGCATCATGGCCTGGGCCGACAAATACCGCCAGATCGACGTGCGCACCAACGCCGACAATCCCCGGGACACTGTCCAGGCCGTCAAGTTCGGCGCCCAGGGCATCGGCCTGTGCCGCACTGAGCACATGTTCTTTGAGGAGGACCGCATCCCCGCCATCCGGGAGATGATCTGCTCCGACACCGTGGAGCAGCGTGAGAAGGCCCTGGCCAAGCTGGAGCCCATGCAGCAGGGTGACTTTGAGGCCATGTACGAGGCCCTGGAGGGCCGTCCCATGACCGTCCGCGTCCTGGACCCCCCGCTGCACGAGTTTGTCCCCACCGAGGAGGAGGACATTGCGCAGATGGCCAAGGACATGGGCAAGACCGTGGCCGATATCAAGGCCATCATCGCCGGCCTCCACGAGTTCAACCCCATGATGGGCCACCGTGGCTGCCGCCTGAGCGTCACCTTCCCGGAGATTGCCCGGATGCAGACCCGCGCCGTTATCAAGGCCGCCCTGGCTGTCCAGGCCCGCCACCCCGAATGGACCATGGTGCCCGAGATTATGATCCCTCTGGTGGGCGAGCTGAAGGAGTTTGCCTATGTAAAGAGCATTGTCACCAGCGTGGCTGACGAGCTGATCAAAGAGGCCGGCTCTGATATGAAGTATCAGGTGGGCAACATGATCGAGATCCCCCGGGCCGCCATGTGCGCCGATGATATCGCCCCCCACTCCGACTTCTTCTCCTTCGGCTCCAACGACCTGACCCAGCTGGTCTTTGGCTTCAGCCGGGACGACGCGGGCAAGTTCCTAGACGCCTACTACGAGAAAAAAATCTATGAGAGCGATCCCTTCGCCCGTCTGGACCAGCACGGCGTGGGCCGCTTGATTGCCAACGCCTGCCGGTGGGGCCGCTCCACCAATCCCGGCGTACACCTGGGCATTTGCGGTGAGCACGGCGGCGATCCCTCCTCCGTCATGTTCTGCCACGATATCGGACTGGACTACGTGTCCTGCTCCCCCTTCCGTGTTCCCATCGCCCGCTTGGCCGCCGCCCAGGCAGCCATAGCAAATCCCAGAGCGACCGACAACAAGTTGTCGTAGGGCAATAACACCTAGGCGCTGTTTGCAGAGCTTCGGCAAAATTGCCGGAAGTCCACTATACCGAAAATCGGGTTGGGCAATATTGCCCAACCCGATTTTGTATTTCCTGACGTAAGGTAACATAACCATTTTGACGGCTTGTTGTCTTGCTTCTTTTTATACGGCGATACTCGTCACGTCTGCACCGATCTACCTGGGGCTAGAGCCGATGGAGAAAAAGCATCTGCCCAGCCATGCGGAGTTTTATATCATGAGCTATTCCTTTGCGGAGGGGAATTGAGGTCCTTAAGCGACGAGGGTATTCGTCAGCTGCTCTCCTTCTCCATCAACACCCAGGGGATTACCATAGATTGGCACTTCTCGCCCCTGAGTTGGCGCAGCATCAGGTCGGCGGCCAGCTCCCCCAAATTCTGCGTTCCGTGGGAAAGGGAGGTGATGCGGGATGGGGCCAGCTCGCTGTACTGGCTGTTGTCGAAGCTGACCACAGCCATTTCTTCCGGAACCCGAACCCCGCGCTTCCGCAGCTGGGTCACCACACGGATGGCCACCTCGTCGTTGTAGCAGACAATGGCGCTGCACCCGGCGAAACCGTCCAGGAGGGAGTTGACAAAGGACTCGGAGTGGAAGGAGCGCCTGGCCTCCGTATTGTACCAGAAAATCTGACCGTCCTCCAGGGGCAGCTCCAGGTCCCGCAGGGCCTCGGCATATCCTGCGTAGCGCAGCGTGCCCTGCATATCGTCGTTTTTAAAGATTCCGGCGATGTTCTGATGCCCCTTTCGGCTGAGGTACTCTACCAGAAGCCGACCTCCGCCATAGTTGTCCGCCAGTACCGAGGGGGTGCCAGACATCTCCGGGTAGCTTCCGTTGATAAAGACCAGCCGAACCCCTTGTTCATTCAGCTTGCGGTACAGGTCCAGATTGGGATTGGGCAGCGCCGTCTTGCTCCCCTCTACCAGCACGCCGTCCAGAGAACCCATGGTCAGCAGAGCCTGCAAAATCTTCCGCTCGGTGGAGATTTGGTTTTGTGTGGCGAAGAGGAGGGGGGCGCTGCTGTTGGCGGTTAAGACACGCTCCATTCCCTGTAAAATATTCGGAAAAATGTAATCGCTGATGTAGGTGGTGACCACCGCAATGGTGCAGTTCAAAAGCGTCTCCGGCTCCGTGCGCTCCCGCAGGTGGGAGCCGCTGCCCTGTCTGCGGGTGATGAGCCCCTCATGCTCCAACACCGACAAAGCCCGTCGGACGGTCTGCCGGCTGATTTGAAACCGCTGGCAGAGGAGCTGTTCTGTTGGAAGCAGCTGCTTGCTGCTGTACACGCCGCTTTCAATCTCCGTCCGTAGGGAGTTGGCGATGGACTGGTACTTCGGAGCCATAGATTGGGCCTCCTTTGTGGAACCGTCAGATTTTTAGCGGATACCCGAAGAAAGCGGGGATTCCACCAATTATAAGGACAGTATAACATATTTATCAAATTTGTACAACGATAAAAAATTTGTCTGTATATGTATTTTGCAACCGATTGAACGGGTGGCAAGCGGGCGTAAATGTCCCCGTTTTTTGTACAGGAAAATACAGGAAAATGCACATAAGTTTGTCGGAATTTGCAGTCTGCCGAAAAGCGGCGAAATACCAAAAGGAATTTATGCAAATTGCCCTGCCTTTTGGGCGGTTTTTTTGTCTGTCTCAAAAAGAGTACCATTAGATAAAATGGTTATAATCCGCTGATTTGACAGTAGATTATAATTTTTTCCGTAAAAATTATAATTTGTTCTTATTTTAACGAAAATGTATCACAAATTTGTATTGTTTATTTTCTGGAAAATCAAAAAATACAGTACAAATTGTTGACGTGAGGGGGTACAAATGCTATACTGAGTACAGATTCAAACTTGGAGCGCAAATTTTAGAAAGTGAGGAAATAAAATGAAAAAGATTCTTGGCATTGCTTTGGCAGCGGCTATGACCCTGTCCCTGGCCGCCTGCGGCGGAAACAACAACACCCCCTCCGGCGGCAGCGCCTCCAGCAATCCCCCGGCCAACAACAGCAGCGCGGGAACCAGCACCCCTGATCCCGCGCCCGGCGGCGAGCTGATCACCGTGGGCGTGATTAACAACGACCCCAACGAGTCCGGCTACCGCACCGCCAACGACGCAGCCATGCGCGCCACCTTCACCGAGGACAACGGCTATAAGGCCACCTTCTACAACAACAATGACGCGGCCCAGCAGATTGCCACCGCCCAGCAGATGATTCAGGACGAGGTGGACTTCCTCCTGCTGTCCCCCGCCTCCACCACCGGCTGGGACACCGTCCTTCAGGACGCCCAGGCCGCCGGCACCCAGATCATTCTCTTTGACCGTATGCTGGAGGCGGACGAGAGCATGTACGCCGCCGCCGTGGTGTCCGACATGCCCGCCGAGGGCAAGACCGCCGTGGACTGGCTGGCTGCCCAGGGTCTCAGCGAGTACAACATCATCCACATCCAGGGCCACATGGGCTCTGACGCCCAGCTGGGCCGCACCGGCGCACTGGATGAAAAAGTGGCCGCCGAGGCCAGCTGGAACTACGTCACCCAGCAGACCGCCGACTGGGATGAGGCCACTGCCCGCACCATCACTCAGTCCGTGATTGACTCCGGCAAGCCCTTCAACGTAATCTACGCCGAGAACAACGGTATGGCCCGGGGCGCTGTGGCCGCTCTGGACGCCGCTGGCATCACCCACGGCAAGGACGGCGACGTTATCGTCATGGGCTTTGATAGCGACAAGTGGGCTATGGAAGCGGTTCTGGAAGGCAGCTGGAACTACATGGGCCTGTGTAACCCCATGCAGGCGGAGACCGTTGACGGCATCATCAAGGACCTGATGGCCGGCAAGGCGCCTGCGCAGAAGAAAATCTTCACTCCCGAGCAGGGCTTCGACGCCGCCACCATCACCGCCGAGGATGTGGCCACCTACGGCACCTAATAACAGTGCATACAGAGTGAACAGTATCACGTGACCCGACACGCGGCGCGGCATGTCAGCCGCGCCGCGTGTTTCATCATAAAAAGAATGGAGGCGCATCCCTATGCAGGAAGGCGCGGTATTGGAAATGCGCGGCATCTGCAAATACTTTCCGGGCGTACGCGCCCTCCAGGATGTGGATTTTACCCTGCGGGAGGGAGAGGTCCATGCCCTGATGGGGGAAAACGGCGCGGGCAAGTCCACGCTAATCAAGGTTCTCACCGGCGTGTATCCCAAGGACGGCGGCGAGGTCCATATCAAGGGCATCGAGGGCGCGGCGGTGATCCGCTCCCCACAGGACGCCCAGAACGCGGGCATCAGCACCGTCTATCAGGAGATTACCCTATGCCCCAACCTGAGCGTGGCGGAGAATATGTACATAGGCCGCACCAAGGGGACCGTGACCAACTGGAAGGCTATGAACAGCGGAGCGGGAAAGATTTTGCAGTCCCTTGGCATCCCCGCCAGCCCCACCCAGCAGCTGGGCACCTGTTCGATTGCCGTACAGCAGATGGTCGCCATTGCCCGGGCGGTGGACATGGAGTGCAAGGTACTCATTCTGGACGAGCCCACCTCCTCCCTGGACGAGCAGGAGGTGGTAAAGCTCTTCGGCCTGATGCGGGACCTGAAAGCCAAGGGGGTAGGCATCCTATTCGTTACCCACTTCCTGGAACAGGTCTACGAGGTCTGTGACCGGATCACCGTCCTCCGGGACGGCCAGCTGGTGGGTGAGTACATCATTGAGGATCTGCCCCGGGTTCAGCTGGTCAGCAAGATGCTGGGCAAAGAGCTGGACGACATGGCCGATATCAAGAGCGAGATGGGGGGCGAGACCGTCAGCGCGGAGGGTTCCCCCGTACTGGAGGCGGAAGGCCTGTGCAGCAATGCGGGCATCAAGCCCTTCGACTTCTCCATCCGCAAGGGGGAGGTCAACGGCTTCACCGGCCTGCTGGGCTCGGGGCGCAGCGAGTGCGTCCGGGCCATCTTCGGCGCGGACCACATCACCGGCGGCACGGTGAAGATGGACGGCCAGGAGGTCAAAATCAAAAAGCCTCTGGACGCTATGAAGTGCGGCATCGGCTATCTGCCCGAGGACCGGAAGGGCGACGGCATCGTGGGCGACCTGTCCGTTCGAGAGAACATTATCCTGGCGTACCAGGTGATGAAGGGCTTCTTCCGCCCCGTTTCCAGGGCCCAGGCCGAGGCCTTCGCCGACAACTATATCGAGCTGCTGGAGATTAAAACCGCCTCCTCCGACACCCCCATCAAATCACTGTCCGGCGGCAACCAGCAAAAGTGCATTCTGGCCCGCTGGCTGCTCACCGACCCCAAATACCTGATTCTGGACGAACCTACCCGCGGCATCGACATCGGCACAAAAATCGAGATTCAGAAGCTGGTCCTCCGGCTGGCGGAGAAGGGCAAGAGCATTACCTTCATCTCCTCGGAGATTGACGAGATGCTGCGCACCTGCTCCCGGCTGATCGTCATGCGGGACCGGAAGGCCGTGGGCGAGCTCACTGGGGAGGACCTGACCCAGGCCAAGATTATGGCCACCATTGCAGGAGGTGATGAGGAATGACAACCCCCGTGAAAAATCCCAAGTCCCGCGTGAAGCGGCCCGACGAGAGCCTGTTGAAACGGCTCACCCGGCAGCAGCTGTTTATTCCCATCGCGGCGCTGACGCTGCTGGTCCTGTTCAACCTGATTGCTGATCCCAAATTTTTTGCGGTTACCATGAAGGAGAACAGTTTGGGCAACCCGGTGCTCAGCGGCAACATCATTTCCGTGCTGGACAACGCCTCAGAGCTGGTCATTCTGGCCATTGGCATGACGCTGGTGACCGCCTCCTCCGGCGGACAGGACATCAGCGTGGGCGCTACCATGACCATCGCCGGCAGCGTCATCCTGCGCCTGGTCTGCGCCGGTCAGGTCAACGCCGATACCATGCAGATGAATCTGTTCCTGGCGGTTTTCATCAGCATCGTGGTTAGCATGTGCTTTGGCGCCTTCAACGGCGCCCTGGTGGCCTACTTCAACATCCAGCCTATGGTGGCCACCCTCATCATGTATACCGCCGGGCGGTCCATCGCCGCCTGGATCAACAACAACCAGCTGCCCATTATCAACGATGTGGCATTTAAGTACGCCGGAACCTTCCTTCCCGGCATCCCCGTGCCCACCCCCATCTTCATCACCCTCTTAATGGTCGCGGTATTTTGGCTGGTGCTGAAGTTTACCAACCTGGGGCTGTATACCCAGTCGGTGGGCATCAACCCCAACTCCTCCCGTCTCAACGGTCTGAACCCCAAGATGATCAAGCTGCTCACCTATGTGATTCTGGGTGTGTGTGTGGCGGTGGCCGGCTACATCCGGATCAGCCGCAGCGGATCCATCAACTACTCCCGCAACGCGGAGAACATCGAGATGGACGCCATTCTGGCAGTGGCTCTGGGGGGTAACGCTCTGTCCGGCGGCAAGTTCAATATCTATGGCTCTATTCTGGGCGCTTATGTAATCCAGTTCCTCACCACCACCCTCTACAAGTATGAGGTGCCCTCCACTGCCCTGCCCGCCTACAAGGCAGTGGTAGTGATCCTGCTGGTGGTGCTCAGCGCTCCGGTGGTGCGGGAAAAGCTGGCAAATAGGAAGAAAGCGTCCGCTAAGGCGACCGCAAAGGAGGTGTCCTGACATGCCCAAGGGAATCGCGGTTGATAAACAGGGACGTCTCAAGGGCGTCTCTATGAGCGACACCAATCTGCTGCTCACCATTACGGTGGTGGTCTTTTTCCTCCTGTATCTGTCCGCCATCCTGTTTCTGGGCGGCGGCTTCACCAAGCCACAGAACTTCCTCAATATTTTGAACAACAACGCATCCCTGATCGTTCTCTCCTGTGGCATGAGCATCGTCATGATTACCGGCGGCATCGACATCAGCGTGGGCGCGGTCACCTGTTTGGTGTGTATGACCTGCGCGGTGAATCTGGAGAGCCAGGGCGGTAATATCTTTACGGCGATCCTCATCGGCCTGGGCATCGGCCTGGCCTTCGGCGTGGTGCAGGGCTTCCTGGTTGCCCATCTGGGCATTCAGCCCTTCATTATTTCCCTGGCGGGCATGTTCTTCGCCAAGGGCATGACCACCATCGTCAGCAAGGAACCCATCC
>JAAWCR010000184.1 GCA_022793355.1 Lawsonibacter sp.
GCTGTCCCGGAGGAGAACCTGAACGTTTTCGGCAAGCTTATATTCCGTTCCGCCGCCCATGGCGCTGAGAGCGGACAGGCTGTCCAGATTGACCGGGGTGAGCTGGCGGATACGTTTCAGACTGCCTTTCTCGTATACCAGCATGGCCCCGCCGGACTGCACAAGATACTTTGCCCCGCCGCTGATGGTCTGGGTCTGGCCGTCCTGAATATAGGTGTAGTTGACCGAAATGTTCATTTCGCTGGAGTTGTCCTCGATGCCGCTGAGGTAAACGTAAGGCTGCGTGTCGCCGGTGACCTCCTGGAGCACCATGCGGTCAATTTTTCCGTCGGCGTCCAGGGTGTAGTACCGCACATCCTCTTTGAACAACTTGGCCCCCGCCAGCCGGGAGGGATAGACCCGGGTGTAGCCGCCGTTTCCGTCGGTATCCAGAATCTGCACCCCGCCGGCGAATTCATAGCCGGCAAAGCTGGTTCCATCCTTGCTCACCGTCCCCTCCAGCTTCTTAGTGGACAGGCTCTTTACGGCTGTCCACGACTGGGTGGTGGAGACGGCGACCAGCTTTCCGGCGGAAAAAGTGGTCCCGCTGTGGTAGAAGGTGCGGACCACTCCGTCAGTACAGGCAATTTGGGTGGTCACCTGGGCGGAAGCGGTGGCGGAGCTGGTGGTGGAGGCGGCTGAGGAGGCTTTTGCGCTGGACACCACCGAGCCGTAGTAGATCGCCTCGTTTTCCTGGGCGTCAATGGCCTGGACCGCCTCGCCATTCATGCCCAGGAGAAGGGTAACTATATCCCCCTCCTGAAAGCTGCCCTGGCTGGAGAGCTGATAGGCGGCCTCGGAGGTTCCGATTTGATAGCTCACCCCGGCTACCGTGACGGCGGTGGGGGCGGTTTTGCTGGGGGACAGTCCGGTGAGGGTGCCCGTCACCCGGTCGTGATAGACCCAAACGGTGTTTATATTGGCGTTGTAGTAGTACACATCGTATTCCTGAACCGCTTTCAAAGAAGAGACCGCCCCATTATAGTACACAGTGCCGGGGGTGAAAGGCAGCGACAGGGAAGCGCTCTCCGCCACATAGGGCCCCTTGGTTCCGGCGGTGACCAGGGCGGAGTAGTCCACCTGGCCGTTGGTGATGGAGTAGCCCAGGGAGGTCCCGTATACCGTTCCGGCGCTGGTCTGGGCCGTGAGCAGATTGTAGAACAGATTGGCGCAGTCCTGTCGGGTCAGCTTGTTTCCCCGGCTGGCGGATACGCCGTCCAGCAGGCCGACGGCGCTGGCTTTGGACAGCTGGGCGGCGGGATAGGCCCCCTTCAGGGCGCTGGCGCCGTAGCCCAGTACCTTCAGCAGGGCGGCGCAGCCCTCCTCCAGGGTGATTGCCTGGTCGGGACGGAAGGTACCGTCCACATATCCGCTCATCCAGCCCTGTTCAATGGCGATGCGGACGTATCCGCTGGCCCAGTGGTCCCCCTTCAAATCCTGAAACAGAGAGCTGCCATAGCCCTCCGCCGAGTCCTTGTAAAGAGAGGCGGCCACCAGCATTTGAGCGAACTGCGCCCGGGTGACCTCGCCGGTGATGCTCTCATTTTCGCTGAGGATGCCCAGAGCCTGGATCGCTTCCTGCTTGGCGTTGGAACTGGCGGCCCCTGCACCGGTACACAGCAGGGACAGGGAGAGGCAGAGGGAGAGTGCGGTGGAGAGGATATTTTTTTTCATGAAATCGTTTCCTTTCGGTTTGGGTTGTAGGGGCGGATATTATCCGCCCGCAGGCCGGCGTACGGAGGTCAATCGTAATGCAGAGCGTCGATGGGGTTGAGCCGCGCCGCCTTTTTGGCGGGGAGGTAGCCGAAGAGCACCCCGATGCCTGCCGAGATGCCGAAGGCGATGAGGACTGCGTAGAGGGTGGGGGCCACAGTAAGGGCCTCTCCCATAAGCCGGGCCACCACCACAGTGGCCGCCGCCGAGAGAAGGTAGCCGAGACCGATGCCGATCAGCCCGCCCAGGGCGCTGGTAACCGCCGCCTCGATGACAAACTGCTCCAGGATGTACCGCTCCTTGGCCCCCATGGACTTCCTCACCCCGATCTCCCGGGTGCGCTCGGTGACGGAGACCAGCATGATATTCATAATACCGATGCCTCCCACCACCAGAGAAATGGCGGCGATGCCCGCCAGCACCCCCACCAGAATGTCAATCATCCCGGTCATGGTGTCCACCAGCTCGGACATGGTGATGATGGAGTAGTAGTCGTCACTGCCGAAAAACTCGGTCAGGGACCGCTCCAGCACGGCCTGACTCTGGCTCATCCGCTCCTCATCCACCATAGTTACCACATAGCTGGAGACCCGGCTGCCTCCCAAACGGGAAGCGGTGGAGTAGGGGAGATAGAGACAGTCATCGCTGCCGCCCTCCTCCATAGAGTCCTCCCTCTGCTCCAGCACCCCTACGATGGTCAGGGCCTGCCCGCCCACTCGAAGCGTCTGGCCCACGGCGTTTCCTCCGAAGCGGGCCCGGTTTACATAGGCCCCTACCACGCAAACCTTGGCCCGGGTGGCAATGTCGCTGTATTGCAGGCCCCGCCCCTGGGCGATGGTGTAGCCATAAATATTGTCGTAGTCCTCGCTCACCCCGGAGGCCGAGGTGGAGGTGGTTTCGCTTCCAATCTTCACCCCGCTCATCATGGAGACCGTGGGGGAGCACAGCGCCAGCTCCTGGGGGTGTTCGGCCACAATCCGGTACATGTCCTCCACCTCCATGGTCCGGGTGGCACCCCGGGATTGGACTGAGATGGTAAGGGTATTGGTGCCCATGCTGGAGAAACTTCCAGCGATGTAGTTTTCCAGCCCGTTGCCCAGCCCCACAATGACAATGACCGCCGCCACGCCGATAATGATGCCCAGCATGGTGAGCAGGGTGCGGACTTTGCTGGAGGCAATATTTTTCAGGGCCAGGGAGAAGGATTCGGTCATTCTCATGTGCTCCCGCCTCCTGCCTGATGCCCCGCGGCTCTGGGGGTGACCACCGCCTCCGGGGCGCTGGCGGGGCCGTCATACACCACACGGCCATCCTCCAGGCGGATAATTCTCTGGGCCTGGACGGCGATGGAGTTGTCATGGGTGATAAGGACCACCGTATGCCCCTGGCCGTGGAGGTCCTGGAGCATGGAGAGCACCTCCCGGCCGGTGCGGGAGTCCAGTGCGCCGGTGGGCTCGTCGGCCAGAATCACCGAAGGCTTTCCCACCAGGGCCCGAGCGATGGACACCCGCTGCTGCTGGCCGCCGGACAGCTCCATGGGCTTGTGCCGCCACTTGTCGCCCAAACCCACCCGTTCCAGAGCAGCCCGGGCCCGTTCCCGCCGTTCTCCCCGGGGTACTCCGGCGTACATCAGGGGGACCTCCACATTTTCCAGCAAATTCAGCTTGGGAAGCAGGTTGTACTGCTGAAAGATGAAGCCTAACAGCTTGTTTCGCACTTGCGCCAATTGATTCTTATTCATTCGGCCTGCCTCCTGACCGTTGAGGAGATAGGTCCCCTCCGACGGCACGTCCAGACAGCCGATAATGTTCATGCAGGTGGATTTGCCGGAGCCGGAGGAGCCCACAATAGCGGTAAACTCCCCGGCCTCAATTTCAAAGGAGATGTGGTCGGCGGCAACCACGGTGCTGTCCCCCGTGTGGTAGTACTTGCACACATCCTGAAAGGTAATGAGCGCCGCCATGTCAAAACCCTCCCCGTCCGCCGCCCGGGCCTCCAGAGGGCATTCCACCGCCGGGCATGGCCCCATCGCCGAAGGACACTCCGCCCATGCCGCCGGGCATCATCATGTCAAAGCCGCCGGTGGAAGTGGCGGGGATGTAAGCTACCGTGTCCCCCTCCTGAAGTCCGGAGATAATTTCAATGTAGCTGCTGTCACTGGCTCCGGTTTCCACAGGGACGGAGTAGTACCGCTCCTGCCCGTTTTCCACCACAGTCCCCTTGGACGCGCTGGGGGAATCGGCGGTGACGAAAACGGTGTTTCCCCGGTTCAGTGCCCCCGTGGGAACGGCCAGCACATCGGCGGCGCTTTGCAGCGTAATGGCGGCATCCACGTTCATGCCGGGCAGCAGACCCTCCGTCTCATCAATGCGGACGGTGACCGGGTAAGTAGTGGTCCCTCCGGAAACCGTTCCCGCCACGCTCACCTTGGTAACCACGCCGGCGTAGGTTTTGCCCTCCGCCGCGTCGGCGGTGATGCTCACCACCTGACCTGCGGCGATATCGGAGACGTCCAGCTCGTCCACGCTGAGGGTCATGGTGAGATAGCTCAAGTCATAGATGGAACACAGCACCTTGCCCGCCTCACTGGTCTCCCCGGCCTTGTAGTTTTTATCAATCACCGTCCCC
>JAAWCR010000185.1 GCA_022793355.1 Lawsonibacter sp.
AGAAACACCCCCAGGGCGGCGATGCCCGCGTCGCAGACAATCTGCAAAAACAGGTTGTGGGAGTGGGGGGCAATGATGCCGTTGTAGCTGTAGGCGGGATAGACCATATTAAAGGCTTCCGCACCGGGGCCGATGCCGCACAGCCAGTAGTTTTTCAGCATGGCCAGGGTGCCCATCCAGATATACACCCGGTAGGAGGTGGAGGCGTCTCCCAGGTTGCCGATGCTGGCAAAGCGGTCGATGACCGCGTCGGGCAAAAAGAACCACAGGGCCGCCAGGGCCACAGGGGCCAGCAGAATGAGCCGGGGATTGAGCAGAACGAAGAACACCGCCCCGGCGAAAAGCAGGCCCAGCCAGGCCCCCCGGGAGAAGGTGAGGATCATGCACACGCACATCGCGCCGCAGCAGCCAAACCAGACGCCCCGGGCCAACCAGCTCTTTGCGGTCAGCAGCTTGGCCCCCCCCAGGGGAATCAGGAGAATCAGATACTGCCCCAGCATATTGGGGTTGTCCAGAGTGGCGGGCACCCGGAACCGGATGGAAGAGAACATATCGCTGTCCACCCAGGCGGCGGACTGATAGCCCCAGCGGAAGATATATTGCAAAATCCCGTAGCAGGACACCGCTGCGGCGGCCAACACCATGAAGGACAGCATCACATCCATTTGAGCGCGGTTGGCAACGGCGTTGTAAATGACCAGAGAGAAGAGGATAAAGGCCACCGTCAGCAGTCCGGGCTTCAGGCTGGCCCGCAGATTGACGGAAAACAACGTCCCCGCCAGATAGACGGCGGCGTACAGGAGAATGTAGCGGTTGATGGGCGACCAGGCCAGCCGCCGTTCCGGGCTGCGCACCAGCGTAAGCAGCACAGAGCCATAGCCAACAGCCGCCATCCCCAGCACCATCATCGTGGGAAACACCGGGGCCGCAGCCACCGGCATCAGGCACCAAAACCAACTCTTGGTAAAGACGCTGCCGGCGAACAGCCTGTCCAGCCCCAGCACCCGGTACAGCCAGCACAGCCCTCCCCGGACACAGGCCCAAAGCTTGTAGAAAATACTGCTCTCCGACGCGGCCCGACTCCACCCCCTAGGGTGGAGGAACCACTGGACCACGCAGCTGTCCTGCCACTGCCGTCCGAACCACAGGCACAGCACGCTGAGCGCCTGCCAAAGCCGGCTGCCATCTAGTAAGTTCTTTGCTCGTTCCATGGCTCAACCTCGTTTCAACGTTTGTTTTACAACCGACACACACAAACCGGCTTCCTCCACCCGGAGAATCAGGGTCAGGAGGAAATATACCGCCGCCCCCAGCAGCCCGCAGGCCCCCAGGCAGAGCAGCTCCCCCACCTTCCCCGCCGGGAACAGCGGGGCAAGGCCGCTCAGGGCCGCCCAGACGCACGCGCCCATTCCCCCGGCGGCCAAAACCATTTTACCCAGATTCCGCAGGGCTCCGCCATCCAGAATCCGCTCCCTGCCCCGCTGAAGGGGCAGCAGGAGGAACAGAGCATACACCGTGGAGGACAGGGCGGAGGACAGGGCCAACCCGGCCACCTCCAGCTTGTCCGCCAGCAGGCGGCACAGAACGATGTTCACCAGGATGGATACCCCCCCCGCAATCAGGGGGACCTTCCCCTTCTGCTTGGCGAAGTAGGCCCGGCTGAGAAGGTTCTGCACCGCGTAGCCCACCATGCCCAGGGACATCCAGCTCAGCCCGGCGGCGGTGATTTCCACAGCGAAGGCGTCAAACTCTCCCCCGCCGTATATCAGGGAGATCAGGGGCCGGGCCACCGCCATCAGTCCCGCCGACATGGGCAGGACGAAAAACAAGGTCACCCGCAGAGTCTGACGGATGGTAGTCTGGAACTCCCCCTCCCGCCCCCCGGCGGTGAGCCGGGACAGTCTGGGAAAAATCACGTTGGTTACCGACAGGATAAAGGTGCCCGCGATCACCAGATACAGATTGGAGGAATATTCCAGCGCCGCCACTCCCGCCCCCTCGTAGAGCCGGGAGCCAAACCGGGCGTTGATGGCCTGATTGATGGGCAGCACCCAGGTGGACACCATCACCGGGCCCATGAGGGCAAAAACCTTTTTCATCCCCTCCGACCGCAATTCCAGCCCTGGACAGTAACAAAAACCCAGGGGCCTCAGGGGGGGCAGCTGGATCAAACTTTGCAGCAGCCAGCCCAGCAGATAGGCCCCTGCCAGCCCGAAGATACCCAACCGGGCATCCAAGGTAAAGAAGTAGAGGATAATCACCAGATTGGAGGCCGCCGACATGAGGGCAGGGGCGGTAAAATGGTCCTGGGCCTGGAGCACCCCCACCAGAGAGAAGGCGATTCCCGAGAAGAGCACCGTCGGGAACATCACCCGAGTGAGCGAGACAGCCAGAGCGGTGGTTTGGGGGTCGGCATAGTCGGCGAACGCCGCAACAAAGGGCTGGGGGAAGGCCATCCCCAGCAGGGTAAAGGCTCCAGTGAGCAGGGCGATAGCGGTGATAAAGCACCCGGCAAAGCGGTTGGCCTCCTCCTTCCCCTTTTTCTCCAAAAACTCGCTGTACACCGGGATAAAGCAGGCCGCAATGGCGCTGGCGAACACAGCGTCGAAAAACACGCGGGGGATGCGGCTGGCAGTAAAAAACGCGCTGGCCGCCGCGCCGGTGCTGTAGTGGACGGCCAGCAGCCGGTCCCGATACAGGCCAAGTACCTTGCCAACAAGGGTGAGCGCCATCATGAAACTGATGGTTTTGGCCGCGCTGCTCCGCTTCTCCTCCAGGGTATCCACCTCCTAAAAACGATAGCCGGTATATTTTACATCAAGTACCACTTTTTTTCAACCGTTCATTCCTTAATCTTTTGTGAACTTACGTTTCGGCGCTTTTCCTGGGGGATATTCCTTGTGCGGATCTTCATCTCAGGGTAGCTGCCAGCCGGCGCGGGCCGGAACCTTCCACTTTTCCCCATTGCAACCCGCCGCCCACTCTGCTATAATGAACAGCGTACGTTTTAGAAACCGACCGCACATAAAGGAGCATCTTCCATGAGACATCCAAACACCCTTCCCCGCCGGGCGGCGGCGTTCCTCCTTGCCTTTCTGTTGGCTATGCCCGTTATCTATGCCGACGCGGGTGATCGCAAGCTTCAGACCTCCACCCCGATTGTAGACGGCCTGACCTATCACAACACTGTCACCGTCAACGGCGGCAGCCGGGTGGAGAGCTTTTCCCTGGAGCTGTCCCCGGGCAGCTCGGCCTACCCCATCCTGCGCCAGGGCTCGGAGACCATCTACACCGGCGTCACCGTCAATCGGGCGGTGTCCAACGCTCAGGCCGCCGGCTACCATGTACTCGGGGCGGTCAATACCGATTTCTTCTCCATGTCCACTGGCGTCCCCATCGGCATCGTCATTGAGGACGGCATCTATAAGTCCAGCAACGACGACGAGAACGCCATGGTTATTATTGACGGACAGGTCGGCATTGTGGAGCGGCCCACCGTATCCATGTCCCTGTACGACCACACCTCCAACATCACCGTGGTCCCCAACAACTTCAACAAGGCCCGCCACGACATCGGCGGGGTCTACCTCCTCAACGGCGACTTCTCCACCATCTCCACCCACACCTCCAGCGCCGGGTGGTTTGTGCGCATGAAGGCCCTGCCCAACCCGGATACCGGCCGGGCCCCCGGCCTCACCGTCAACTCAGCTCTCACCTTGCAGGTGACCGAGCTGCTTCAGTCCAACGAGGCCATTGTCATCGGGCCGGACGAGTACATCCTGACCGCCGCAGACACCTCCAACCGAAGCGACGCCTTTATGGCCTTCCAGGTAGGGGACATGGTCACCCTGACCACCTCCTGCGACTACCCCGCCATCTCCGCCGCCCAGTGGGCCGGCGGAGTGGGCGACATTATGATTTCCAACGGCGCCGTCACCGACAGCTCCAGCTGGGTCTACGCCAAGGACGGCCGGCAGCCCCGCACCGCCATGGGTGTCAAGGCCGACGGTACGGTCCTCTTCTACGCCGTGGATGGCCGGCAGTCGGGCTACTCGGTGGGCCTGTCCCAGATAAATCTGGCCGACGAGCTGCTGCGCCAGGGCTGCGTCACTGCGGTTAACCTGGACGGCGGCGGCTCCACCTCCCTGTCT
>JAAWCR010000240.1 GCA_022793355.1 Lawsonibacter sp.
ACCGTATGCGAAGCGCTCCTCCTCGTTGTAGTAGCGGATGATTTCCTGGACCACAGCCTCCTGCAATTCCGGCCACTTCTCCAGGAACGCGCGGCAGGTCTCCCGCTGGCGGTCTGAGATTTCGGTCTGGCTCTCATAACAAGAATCGACCATCAGCCCCACCTCCTGCTCCTCCCCAAACCAGTCCAGCTTCAGATGGCCGTTCCAGTAGCTGCAGTCGTCAAAGTCCAGTTCTCCGAATATTTGATCTGTCATTACAGTGTATCCTCCTCTGCACGGTCCAGGGCCTCCTCCGCGTCGAAGGGGGGGGCGGCCCCTTCCGGCTGGACGGGGGCGGGGTCCGGGGCGGGAGCTGGAGGTGCGAAGGCGTCGCCGGGGGTGGTAATGCCCTGGCGGTACTTCATCTCCTGCCACTGTTCCTTGGTCACCAGCAGCTGCCGGGGCTTGGAGCCCTCAAAGGGTCCCACAATTCCCTTCTCCTCCAGCTGGTCCACCAGTCTGGCGGCCCGGGCATAGCCCAGCTTCAGTCGGCGCTGGAGCATGGATACAGAGGCCTGGCCCGTCTCCACCACTACCTCGGCGGCGGCATCAATGAGCTCGTCGAATTCGCTGTCCACATCTTCAGGGACGGAGCCGCCCACCCCCTTGGAGCCCTTGTCCTTTTCGGCAGCGTTGTGCTCAATCTCCTCCATTACGGCGTTGTCATATTGTGCCGCGCCGCTGTTCTTCTTCACAAAGTCCACCACGGCGGCCACCTCCGGGTCGGAGATAAAACAGCCCTGAACCCGAGTGGGCTTACCGCTGCCCAGGGGGGCGAAGAGCATGTCGCCCCGTCCCACCAGCTTTTCCGCGCCCTGAGTATCCAGAATGATGCGGGATTCCATGGCGGAGGCCACGGCAAAGGCGATCCTTGATGGGATGTTGGCCTTCATCAGACCAGTAATCACGTCGGCGGAGGGCCGCTGGGTGGCAATTACCAAGTGCATGCCGGCGGCGCGGCCCATCTGGGCCACCCGGCAGATGGATTCCTCTACCTCCTTGGCAGCCACCAGCATCAGGTCGGCCAACTCGTCAATGAGCACCACAATGGCAGGCATTTTATCCACGCCCTCGGTACGGGCGGCATAGGCGTTGTACTCCTCCAGCTTGCGCACCCCCACCTCAGAGAAGGTGCGGTAGCGCTTCATCATTTCGGTGACCGCCCATTGCAGGGCCCCAGCAGCCTTTTTGGGGTCGGTGACCACAGGAATCAACAGATGGGGGATACCATTATAGATACCCAGCTCCACCATTTTGGGGTCCACCATAATGAGACGGACCTCCTCCGGGGTGGCTTTGTAGAGCAGAGAGGTGATGATAGTGTTGGTGCACACCGATTTGCCTGATCCGGTGGTACCAGCGATAAGCAGATGGGGCAGCCTGCCGATGTCCCCCACGATAGCCTGTCCGCTGATGTCCTTGCCCACGGCAAAGGAAGTCTTGGCCTTACTGTTGGTAAAGGTGGTAGAGCCAATCACCGAATGGATGCTCACAGGTGAGACCACCTTATTGGGCACCTCAATGCCCACCACAGATATCTTGTCCGGTATGGGGGCGATGCGCACGCCAGTGGCCCCCAGGGCCAGAGCGATATCATCAGCCAGATTAGTAAGCTTGTTCAGCTTGACTCCCTGTTCCAGCGCCAGCTCGTATCGGGTGACGGAGGGCCCGCGGACCACGTTCACAATGTTGGCGTCGATGCCAAAGGAGTGGATAGTGTCGCCCAGGCGCTGACGGTTGGCGTTGAGTTCGCCCAAGGCCTCTCCGCCAATCTCCCCTGTCCCCTCCCGCAGAAGCGACAGGGGCGGATACTGATAGGGCGGAATCTCCTGCCCCATGGCATGTTGAATTTCCTGATCC
>JAAWCR010000241.1 GCA_022793355.1 Lawsonibacter sp.
AGTATCTGGACACCAACCTGGTGGAGCTGCACTACTCCATGCCCATCGGAGAGATCATCTACGACTTTTTTGACGCCCTGAAAGCCCGCACCAAGGGATACGCCTCCCTGGACTACGAGCTGGAGGGCTATGAGCCCAGCGACCTGGTGAAGGTGGATTTGCTCCTAAACGGCGATCAGGTGGACGCTCTGAGCTTTATCGTCCACCGGGAGAAGGCCTACGGCCGGGCAAGGCGCATTTGCGAGAAGCTGAAGGAGAACATCCCCCGGCAGCTGTTTGAGGTCCCGGTCCAGGCGGCCATTGGAGGCAAGATCATTGCCCGGGAGACGGTGAAGGCCATGCGTAAGGACGTGCTGGCCAAGTGCTACGGCGGCGACATCACCCGGAAGAAGAAGCTCCTGGAGAAGCAGAAGGAGGGCAAAAAGAAGATGCGCACCCTGGGCACCGTCCAGCTGCCCACCGAGGCCTTTATGGCGGTTCTTAAGTTAGATGAGGAATAAAAAACAGGCCCCGCCACTGGCGGGGCCTGTGCTGCTTATTTAGGGAAGGGGCATGACCTCCACGGTATAGCCCAGGTCCTTTAGTCCCTGGACCACGCCGGTCTTGCCAATCATGTGGCCCGCGCCCACCGTCATGATACCGGTGTGGGAGCCGGACTGCTTCAAATAGCGGTCGGCCCAGGCGATCATGTTGGGGTCCCGGCCCTCGAAGAGCTTGGAATTAAGCTCGTCAGAAGGATTGGCCTGGATCTCATCCTTGGGGTAATCGTTGGCGAAGCCCTCGGTGTTCCGGGTCTTCCATTGCGCCATCCAGCGGTCCACTGCGGCGTCCTGTTCCTTCAAAGCGGCTTCATAGGCCGCCCGTTCCTCCTCGCTCAGGCCCTCAGCGGCGTCCATCCCCAGATACATGGACAGGGTCATGGCCAGATAGTTCTCCTGATACTCGTCGGACAGATCGTCGAAAATCTTTCCCTGAAAGGCATAGGTCTCAATGCCCTCCACAGAGATGCCCGCGTTGGAGGCCTTGGCATTGACGTACAGGTCCAGGGCCATGGCGTTGTCGCTGGTACTCTCGTCCTTCATGGAAAGGGAGGTGAAGGAATTGGCCAGCGTCCAGGGCTTGAACAGGGCGATCTCCTCCTCAGTCATGCCCAGCGGAGTCAGGGCGTCAACAACCTCCTGATACAGCTCGGTGCTGATGTGGTCCTTCAGGGTGGTGCCGTCAGAGTAGACCTGCATGGCGGTAAACTCATCGATTCCCTCCTGGCTGTTGAAGTCCAGCTCAAAGGCGGCCAGCTCCACGCCGGTGATGATGTCCCGCAGCTGCTTGTGGAAGGGGTAGAGGTTGCCCCGGTCGGTGTGGATGGAGCCCAGCAGATATAGGGTGTTGCCGTTGCCCTCCGCTTTCCACAGAAGGCCCAGGGAGCCGGCGTTCTGCTGGTCGTACAGGGCCAGAATCATCCGGTTGGCAAAGCAGGCGGCCTCCAGCAGGGTGCAGGGGCGATCCAGAGCCAGATCAGCGCCGTCGCCGTGGACCACGCCCAGAGAGGACAGAAACTCCACCGGTCCGGCGTCCACCTCCGCGAAGGCATAGGGGAGGGCTTCCATATACAGGGCGTTCAGCACGCCGCCCCGGGTGGTGTCAAGCACAAAGGAGCCATCGCTGGAGCGCTGCTCCACCTCCAGCAGAGCCAGCTTGTCGGCTACAACCTGAGTCATCTTGTCCAACTGCTCCTGGGTGACGGGCTTGCTGTGGTCGGTGTAAATCTCATCTCCCGTCAGTCCCATGGCGTAGATGTCGGCCACCTCGCCGTAGGCCCAGGCGGGAATGGGATCAGCCTGGGCCTCTGCCGCAAATACCGGGACGGTGCTGCCCAGCAGACCGAAGGCCAGCAACAGGGTAAGTAGCTTTTTCATTTGGTATCATCCTTTCTCGGGCCCACGCCCAATTATTCTATTTTATTTTAGCGCTGGACAGGCATAAGTCAAATTAAAATTCTCTTAAACCCGCTATCCAAACGATAGCACTTTTCTCCGGAAAAGTCAATTA
This sequence comes from Lawsonibacter sp., assembly GCA_022793355.1. GTDB lineage: Bacteria > Bacillota > Clostridia > Oscillospirales > Oscillospiraceae > Lawsonibacter. The sequence goes on from JAAWCR010000241.1 coordinate 2,050, forward strand.
TAAATTGCATTAAATTTTCAATGCAGTTTGTGACATGGTTTAACTGTGTAAATCCACACTATAATGTACTCAAACGAGAGAGAAGTGAGGCATTATGGAAAAATTTATCATCACACCCCGCGAGGACAAAACCGTTACCATGACCATCCGCATCGACCGGGCGCTCCAGGAGCGGTACAACCAGCTCTCCGCTCGAACCAACCGCTCTCGGAACGAGCTGATCGGCATGGCGCTGCAATACGCTCTGGACCA
>JAAWCR010000186.1 GCA_022793355.1 Lawsonibacter sp.
GTCTGCCTGTATGGCGGCTATGTGGCTGCGGTGGGCTGGGAGGGCCGTATTGACGGCTCCGACGTGGAGATGCTGCTTACCCTGGGCGGCGGCGAGGAGTATGTGGACGACCTGGGCCTGGAACTGGAGGTGGACGGTACAGCGGTAACGGTGCGCTCTGAGGGGGACCACAGCTGCAAAAACGGCTCCTTCACGGACAAAACAACCATGCGGGTGGGGGCCTTAAAGATGACCTCCGAAATGAGCTACGACCCCAGGGAAAAGGGGGACAATTTCAGCTGGGAGCTCTCCATTCCCGGTGCGGGATCTGTGGACATGAGCGGTTCCCTCACTGTCCCCAATCAGGATTCAGTCAACCTGAACCTGGAGGACATCTCCATGAAGCTGATGGGGATGGAGGTTTGTTCCCTGGGTCTGGAGTACTACGCTGGCCCCTTCCAGGGGAACGCCGCGGCAGAGAAAAAGGCGGAGATCATCACCGCCATGAGCGAGGAGGAGCTGATGCGGATGACGCTGGATACCCAGCAGCGGGCGTTGGCGTGGGCCGATGAGATGGAGCGGCTGTTCGCCTCCCGTCTGCCGGAGGAGCTGCTGTGGGCGATTATGGCCTGATGAAGCACGCGGGGTATTTTGGAACATACCTGATACTGACCCTGGATAGGCTCCGCCAACAGCGTTGGCTGTTGGCGGGGCTGGTCCTTTTATGCCTTCTCCTGCCCCTGGGGGCGGGGAAAGCGGCGAATGCGCTGCTGTCCCGAGGGGTGGACTTCTCCGGGGTGACCCTGGCCATCACTGCCCCCGAGGGAGACCCGGTACCCCGGCAGCTGGAGCAGTACATGGGGGAGATGGAGGATGTGGCGCAGTATTGCGCGATTGTGTCCATGGACAGCGAAACAGAGGCCGTCGCCGCCCTGAAACGGGGAGAGGTCACCGCCGTTCTGGTCCTGCCGGAGAACTTTATCCGTGGGGTCATGTGGGGGGAAAATCCGGATCTGCGGCTGATTACCGCCGGGGACCGGCCCCTGGAATCCCTGTTGCTGCTGTGGGTGGGGCAGAGTGCCAGCGACATTCTGTCCGCCTTCCAGAGCGGGGTGTACGCCGTGCTGGACCTGTATGAGGAGGCTCTGCCCCCCGGCCTGACCCGGGACCAGGTGGTGCTGGACATCAATCTGCGGTATATCAATCTGGCCCTGAACCGCTCTGAGCTGTTCCAGACCCTTGAAATCCCAGCCACGGGGACCCTGCCTGTCATCCTGCACTACGGACTGTCCCTGCTGGCCTATCTGGCCCTGTCCGCCGCCCCGTTTTTTGTCTCCATCTACAGCGGAGGCTGGCTGAGCTTCCACCGGCGGCTGCGCTGTGCCGGCCGGGGGGTGTGGGCCGGCTATTTCAGCGGCATAACCGCAGGAATGCTGCCGCCGCTGCTCCTGGTGGCCCCGGCCCTGCTGCTGTTGGGGGAGGGGAAGCACCCCTTGGCCCTGCTGGGGGCGGCGGCGCTGACGGCGCTGTTCTGTTCGGTATTCTATTCGTTATGCTGTCTGGCCGCCGGGAGTGCCGCCGGGTGCGGACTGCTGGCCTTTGGGGTTTCTCTGGCCTCCCTGGCGCTGGCGGGCGGAATCGTCCCGCCGGTGCTGCTCCCGGGGGCAGTGAGGCGGCTGGGCTGGCTGTCCCCGGTGACTTGGTTGACCAGGCTGGCGGCAAGCGCCATGGGCTATCCGGTTCCCGTCTCCGCCTGGGTCTGTCTGGGCCTGTCCTGCGGGGGGATGGTGGCCCTAGCGCTGGCCCTGTACCGCCGAAGGGTAGACCGGCAGGAGGTGGCGCTGTGAGCTTTTTTCAAATTTCCTTTTTGACGGATCTGCGGGTCCGGATCACTCGCTGGCGCACCTGGGCGCTGGTCCTGCTGCTCCCTCTGCTGATCTTTTTCGCCGCCCGGATCCTGCCTGCGGAGGAGGTATCCACCCCTGTTCAGGTGGGGGTGGTCCTCCCGGAAACGGGAGGCGGAGACTTCTGGCGGCGGCTGGAGGAGCGCAGCGGACTGGTGGTCACCTTTCAGGAAGCCGCTTGCGATCAGGCGGAGCGCTATGTGGCGGCGGGCCGGTGGGACTGCGCCCTGGTCCTTCCGGAGGACTTTGAGGAGCGTCTGGCCGGCCGGGACCTGGAGGGGATGTTTGACCTGTTGATTGGCCCCGGCTCTGCAGTTTACCCCATGGTGCGGGAGACCGTGGCCGCCTGTTTGGCCGAGTGCATCTCTCCGGGTATGGCGGAGGACTATCTAGTTGACAGCGGCATTGTGGAGGAGGGGGATCTGGCCTGGATCCGGCCCCGGCTGGAGGAGGTGCTGTTGGACCAGGACCGGGTTCTGGTATCCATGGAGACGGTGGACGGCGCGCCCCTGGATCCCCTGGCCCTGGCGGACAGCGGGGTGGCGAATCTGCTCGCCGGCCTGACCGCCATTTTGATCCTGATCTGGGTTTTGCTCACCGCCATGGACCTGGGCCGGTGGCTGGACTCCCCTGCCGCCCAGCGGCTGGCTCCCCTGCGGGGGCGGATTTCGCTGCTCCTGCCCCGGCTGGCGGCGGCCCTGCTCCCCGCCCTCTGCGCCGGGGTGCTGGCCCTGACGGCGGCGGAAAACCCGCGTGCCGTGGGGGCGTTAGTCCCCTATCTGCTGTTCTGGGCGGCGGTGGCGCTAGTCCTGGCCCTGCGCCGTACGGCCTGGGGCGTCCTGCCGGTGCTGATGCCCTTTGTCCCGGTCCTGGGGGTGCTGTTGTCCCCGGTTCTGCTGGACCTGTCTACCCTTTTTCCCACCCTGGCTCCGGTCATTCGCTGGAACCCCATCACCCTCTTCCTCCGGGCCTGCGGCGGATCCTGGACGGATGGGCTGCTTCTAGCGGCGGGGGGCACAGCGATTGTGTTCCTTTTGCTGGCTTCGGATAGAGCAAAAAGCCGGTCCCGTTGAGGGGCCGGCTAAAAATATGCCTTGGGGGTTGACAAACCGTCCGGCATGTATTATTGTATTAAGAAGATAATACAAAGGAGGGCTGCGTATGGAATGGAAACTGGAAAATGACCGGCCCATCTGGACGCAGCTGAACGAACAGCTGAGACGGCGGATTATCGCCGGAGTCTACCCGCCGGGAAGCCGGCTGCCCCCGGTTCGGGAGCTGGCGGCGGAAGCGGGGGTGAACCCCAACACCATGCAGCGGGCGCTGGCCCAGTTGGAGCAGGAGGGCCTGGCTAAGGCCGACCGAACCTCGGGGCGGCTTGTGACCCGGGATGCCGGGACGTTGGACGCCGCCCGGAGGGCACAGGCCCAGGTGGTGATCCAGCAGTATCTTGACGCGATGGCGGAGCTGGGCTATTCCCATCAGGAGGCCGGGCTGCTGCTGCAAAAGGAGGAAACGACATGAGCGAATATCTGATCGAGTGCCGGGACGTATACAAGTCCTACGGTCTGCGGCCCGCTTTGCGGGGGGTGGACCTGGCGGTGGGACCGGGACGGATCGTGGGCCTGCTGGGCCCTAACGGCAGCGGCAAGACCACCCTGATCAAGCTGCTGTGCGGCCTGCTTCAGCCCACCACCGGGACGCTGGCGGTAAACGGGGAGCCTATTGGCCCCTCCACCAAGGCGGTGGTGAGCTATCTGCCCGACCGGATGTACTTTGCCGACTGGATGCGGGCGGTGGACCTGTTCGACCTGTTTCGGGACTTCTACACCGACTTTGAATATGAAAAGGCTATCGACATGTGCCGCAGCCTGGGGGTGGAGCCTCGCGACCGGCTGAAGGCCATGTCCAAGGGCACAAAGGAAAAGGTGCAGCTGGTGCTGGTTATGGCCCGGGCGGCGAGGCTGTATCTGCTGGACGAACCCATCGCCGGAGTAGACCCGGCGGCTAGGGATTTTATCCTGCGCACCATTTTGACCAACTATAATGAGGAGGGAACCGTCCTCATCTCCACCCACCTGATCTCTGACGTGGAGAAGGTGCTGGACGAGGCTGTTTTCCTCAAGGA
>JAAWCR010000220.1 GCA_022793355.1 Lawsonibacter sp.
GAGGAGTCCGTGGTGATGGTCACCCGGCGGTACTACCGCTCCGGCGAGAGTGAATACTACATCAACCGCCGCTCCGTCCGGCTGAAGGATGTGAACGAGCTGTTCATGGACACCGGCCTGGGCCGGGAGGGCTCCTCCATCATCGGCCAGGGCAGGATTGACGAAATTCTGTCGGTGAAGTCCGCCGACCGCCGGGAGGTCTTTGAGGAGGCAGCCGGCATCTCCCGCTTCCGCCACCGGAAGGAGGAGGCGGAGCGCAAGCTGGAGCGCACCGACGAGAATCTGGTGCGCATCAACGACAAGATCTCTGAGCTGGAGCTCCAGGTGGAGCCCCTCCGGGAGCAGAGGTAGAAGGCCAAAAAGTTCCTGGTCCTCCGGGACGAGCTGCGGGGGCTGGAGATTTCCGTCTGGCTGGACACCCTGGAGCGCATTCGGGCCAACAACATTAAACTGGAGGCCGACTATCAGGAGGCCGTCCGCCGCCGGGAGGAGGTTAAAATCAGCCAGGAGAAGGCCTACGCCGCCGCCGAGAAATTTTCCCAGGAGATGCGGGACAAGGACGTGGAGGCCGACCGCCTGCGCTTTGAGATGCAGGGCAGGCAGGCCAAGGCCAACGAACTGGAGTCGGCCATCGCTGTGTTAAAGAGCAGCATCCAGCACAACCTGGAGTCGGCCCAGCGGATCAGAACCGACCTGGAGCAGCAGGAGGGCCGGGAGGGCAACCTGTCCGAGCAGATCGGCCAGCGCAGGGCCCGCCTGGATGAGATTGAGACCCAGCTGAGGGAGGGACGGACCGCCTTGGAGGCCAAGAGTCAGGAGGCGGAGGAGGCCGCCCGTTCGGCGGGCCGCCTGGCACAGGAGCTGGAGGCGCTGCGCGGCCAGGCCGACCTGGGCACCGCCGGGGCCGCTGAGGCCAAGGCTCTGCTGTCCGCCCTGGCAGCCGCCGCCCAGGAGGTGATGGACCGGGACGAGACTGTTCGCCGGGAGGCCAACGAGCTGGAGGAGCGGCTGGAGGAGGCCCAAAAGGAGGCCCGGGCCGCCAAACGCCGGTACGACGACGCCGTAGAGGAGCGGGACGCGGTAAAAAACGTGATTCAGGGCTACCAGCTGCGGATGGACGCCCGGAAAAAGAAGTGGGACCAGACCCGGGACGCCCACATGAAGCTGCAAATGGAGGAAAACGCCCTCACCTCCCGAATCAAGCTCCTCACCGAGATGGAGAAGGACCACGAGGGCTACACCAGGGCGGTGAAGCTGGTGATGGGGGAGGCCCAACGGGGAACCCTGCACAACATCCACGGCCCGGTGGCCGATTTGCTGAAAGCGCCTGACCGGTTCACCGTGGCCATCGAGACCGCCCTGGGCGGGGCCATGCAGAACCTCGTGGTGGAGAGGGAGGAGGACGGCAAGGCCGTTATTCAGTACCTGAAGCGCCGGGACGGGGGCCGGGCCACCATCCTGCCCGTCAGCTCCATCCGCCCCGGCTATCTCAAGGAGGGGCAGGCGCTGTCCCGGGAACCCGGCTTTGTGGGAATCGGCGACCAGCTCATCTCCTTCGACCCCCGCTATCAAAACGTGTTCTCCAATCTGCTGGGCCGGGTGGCCGTTATGGAGAACCTGGACGCGGCCATCGCCGCCGCCCGGAAGTACGGCTACAAGTTCCGCATCGTCACCCTGGACGGCCAGGTGCTCAACCCCGGCGGGTCCATGACGGGCGGCTCGGCCAGCCGCAGCGCCGGGATTTTGAGCCGGGCCAACGAGCTGGAGCGGCTGCACAGCCAGCTCCAGGAGATTCGTACCCGCGTGGCCGAGGGGGCCAGGGCCGTGACCGAGGCGGAGCGGGAAAACACCGCCGCCGCCTATGAGCTGGAGACCGCCCAGGCCCAGCTGCGCCAGTGGGAGGACGCCATTTTGAAGGCGGAGGGGGAGCTGTCCCACCGCCGGAGCGTGGCCACCGACCTGGAGCGCCAGGAGGCGGGCCACCGGGAGGAGCTGGAGCAACTTAAAAGCCGCTCCGCCCAGATTGAGACGGACACCCAGGTGGCCCGGGTCCGCATCCAGAATCTGGAGGGGGAGACCGCCGCCCTGCGCAGCGAGGCGGAGGGGAAGGCCCGGGGCCAGACCGAGGTGCAGGAGCGCTCCGCCCGCATCGCCCGGGAGGCGGCCGACCTGACCGCCGCCCAGGCCGCCCTGGAGGCGGAGCGGGAGGCCACCCGGTCGGGCCTTGCCGAGCTGGAGAGCCTGAAGGCCAGCATGGCCGGGGACCGGGACCAGAACCGGGCCCTGGTGGCGGACTATGAGGAGAAGAACACCGGCCTCACCCGGGAAATCGGGGAAAAGGAGGAGGCGCTGGCTGCCATTCAGGAGGAGAGCCGGGACAAAAACGAGTCTATTGCCCGGCTGAACCAGGAGAAGCTGGACCTGGAGGGACAGCGGGTGAAGGCCACCCGGGAGAGCCAGTCGCTGAACGAGGAGCTGCTGCGCACCGAGGGGGAGGTCTCCCGGCTGGAACAGCGGCGGGTGTCGGCCTCCATGGAGGAGAAGCAGCTGCTTGACAAACTGTGGGAGACCTATGAGCTCAGCCACGAGGCCGCCCGCCAGCAGCGGGTGGAGATTGAGTCCGTTCCCAAGGCCAGCCGCCGTATCGCCGAGCTGAAACGGTCCATCTCCGGGCTGGGCAACGTCAACGTGGGGGCCATTGAGGAGTTCCAGCGGGTAAACGAGCGGTACACCTACCTCACCGACCAGCGGGACGACGTGGACAAGGCCAAGAAGGAGCTGGAGGAGATCATCGCCAGCATTACCAGCGAGATGAAGTCCATCTTCCAGCGGGAGTTCACCACCATCAACGAGGCCTTTGGCCAGACCTTTCTGGAGCTCTTCGGCGGCGGCAAGGCCACCCTGGAGCTGGAGGACCCGGAGGATATTCTCAACTGCGGCATTGAGATCAAGGTCCAGCCCCCGGGCAAGGCGCTGAAAATCATCACCCTGCTGTCCGGCGGCGAGAAGGCCTTCGTGGCTATCGCCCTGTATTTCGCCATTTTAAAGGTACGCCCCACTCCCTTCGTGGTCATGGACGAGATCGAAGCCGCCCTGGACGATACAAACGTGGTAAAATTCGCCCGGTATATGCGCAATGTGGCGGATAAAACCCAGTTTATCGTCATCACCCACCGCCGGGGCACCATGGAGGAGGCCGACGTGCTTTACGGCGTTACCATGCAGGAGCAGGGCGTGAGTCGGATGCTGACCATCAACCTGAATGACGTGGAGAAGGAGCTGAATATCCGCTAAGCGCCCATTGTCCGGGACAGCCCCCAGCCCAGATAGATCCCGGTGAAAAAGGACGCCCGCTCCTGGAGGGCGCCGTCAAAGTGTATGGCGTCCTCCAGCCGGTCAAAAAGAGCCTGGGCCTCCGGGTCGGGAAGCTGCCTGCAGGCTTGCCAGACCTCCGCCAGATGTGCCTCGCTGGAAATTCGCTCTGGCATTTGCCGATAAATCTGGTATGATAGGTCTTGCAGCTCAGGGATGTTGTAGAGCATTTCTAAGATGTGGTAATTCATGAGAAACAACTCTTTACGTTAAAATTGTTCGCTTTCATTATAAACGAACAATTCTAACATGTCAAGAGGGATGGTGTGCTTTGTGAGCCAATTTTCAGAATCACTGAAAGATGTACGCATAAGGTCGGGAAAAAAGCAGAAAGAAGCGGCAGAGTATCTTGGGCTGAACCTGCGGACCTATCAATACTATGAGGAGGGCAGAAGCGAGCCGTCTATTCTGCGACTGGTCAAGCTGGCCGACTTCTTCATGGTCAGCCTGGACGAGCTGGTGGGCCGGGACTGGATCGGGCGCTAGATTGGGAGGAAGTACCATGGACGACAACAAGAAACCATCCGGCGACTGGAAGCTGATCGTGGGGGGAATCCTGCTGATTATTGTGCTGTTCATCGCCATCAACTTCATATTCTGGGGACTGGGGCAGATGGTCCCGCGGGAGAAGCTGACGGGACGTCCGGACACCTCGGCCAGCTGGAGCGTGACGGCGGACCAGAGCGCCCCGGAGGACCAGGCTGCCCCCAGCTTCTGCGTCCACTGCGGCAAGGCCCTGCCGGAGTCCTTTGAGTGGGGGCAGTTCTGCCCCTGGTGCGGGGAGAAAATGGAAGGAGAGGGCTGAGTGATGGAAAAATTGAAGTGCCTGCGCTGCGGTGTGGAGATGGAATTTGTCGCGCGGGAAAAGATACAGCTGGGCCGGACGGGCTGGCTGTTGGGCGACCTGCCCAATCTGGTGGCCGGTGCGCTGGAGACGGCGATCTTTACCTGTCCCAAATGCGGCAAGCTGGAGTTTTTCCAGGGAGATTTCTTCGACGACGAGGGCGAGGAAGCCGGAAGCATTGCCAAAACGCGCTGTCCCAGCTGCGGCGTCAGTTATGATCTGGACTACCCCAAATGTCCCCGGTGCGGGGAAGCAAATCCAAATTGGTAAAGGAGGCAGACGCTATGGGCTTTTTTGACAAGCTGAAAAAGATCAATATATTCTCCGGCTTCGGCTCGGAGCTCACCGACGACTTCTACGACGGACTGGAGGAATCCCTGATTCTGGCGGACACCGGCATGGATGTCACCCTGGAACTGGTGGAGCAGCTGCGCCGCCGGGTGAAGGCGGAGGGGGTGAAGACCATCGAGGGGGCCCGGGAGGTGATGGTCCAGGTCATCGCCGGCGCCCTCAGCACCGGCGACCTGTCTCTGGACCTGTCCACCAAGCCCTCGGTGGTGCTGTTCATCGGGGTGAACGGAGTGGGCAAGACCACCACCATCGGCAAGATCGGCCGCCAGCTCCGGGCCCAGCGGAAGAAGGTCCTCTTCTGCGCCGCCGACACCTTCCGGGCCGCCGCCGCCGACCAGCTCACCATCTGGGCGGACCGGGCAGGGGTGGACATCATCAAGCAGCAGGAGGGGGCCGACCCCGCCGCCGTGGTCTTCGACGCCATGTCCGCCGCCAAGGCCCGCA
>JAAWCR010000187.1 GCA_022793355.1 Lawsonibacter sp.
AGCCTGATTAAGCGATTCAAGACTGATTTAAATTCTAAACGTCCTCTTTCGCAAATTATGTTTAACTGTCTCCTGAATCCCTCGGATATTTGTACTATTCTTGAAAATTGATTTCCCTGGCCGCGGGCGGCTATTTTCGGTTGTCAATTCGGATGACCAGGGCGGTGCGGTCGTCGGTGGCGTCCTTCAGGTCACGGGTCACCAGTTCCCGGGCCAGGTCCTTGGGACTCTCGCCATCGAATTGGGTGAACCGCTCCCGCAGCCAGCCGTCCTCCAGTCCGGAGCACACCCCATCGCTAATCATCAGCACGCAATCCCCCGGGCCTAGCCGCAGGGAGAACTGGTCCAGGGCGGAGACCTCTCCCTCCGCCAGCCCAGCGGGCAGGGACTTTCCGCTTAGCCGCTGTACCGTCCCATTTTTTTTAATATAGGTAGGAGCCGCCCCCAGTTTATACAACTCCCCGTCCCCGGTGAACAGGTCCATCTGGAGCAGGTCAACGGTGGTAAATCCGCCAGTCTCCTCCCCCCGGAGCGCCAGCGCGGAGGACAGGGTGGTCAGCGCCCGGCGGGCATCTACCCCGGCCTGGAGCAGCTGCTCCAGCAGGCGCACCGCCAGCGTGCTCTCCCGGTTGGCATCCGGGCCGCTACCCATGCCGTCGCACAATAAAAGGTAAAGTTTTCCATCGTGACGTTTGAAATAAGTACCCGCGTCGCCGCTCACCGTCTCGCCGGATTTTTTTCGGGCCGCCACCCCCGCCACCGCCATCAGCGGCTCCTGTTGGAGCAGGGAAACGGCCCCCTCTTCCTCCAGCTCCACCCGGAGAGGGACCCCCAGCAGGGCGGACAGGTCGTTTAACCGGCTGGGCCGGGTCAGCGCGGAGCACTGGGGCCCCTCCGCCTCCACCCGGAGCAGACCCCGGCCATCCCGGTATACCGAGGCCCGCACGTCCAGCTTCAGCTCCGCCAGCCGGCCGCGCAGCCGGCGATCGCCCACCACGTCCGGGGTCAGCTCCCGGCTCAGCTCAGCCGCTGCCTCCCCCAGCAACTCGGACAACTGGGCATACTGCCGGCATACCGCCGCCCGGCTCTCCCGGATGCGGGCGTTGTACTGCCGGCGGTAGAACAAGGATGTGAGCTCCTCGTTTACCGCCGCCACAAAGTCGGGGAAGTGGATGCACCGGTCAGCAAAATGCCGGGGAAAGTCCCGGGCCTCCGCCCTGCCCCGCTCTACCATGGAGGGAGTGGCGTCGTTCAGGGCGTTAAAGGTGGTGTTGTAGTCGGTTTTCCAGCACCGGTCCCGCAGGGTACACCCCCGGCACTGCCGCCCCGCCGCCCGGTCAAATACGGTGGCCACATCGTTGTCGTTGTCCGGGGTACGGAAGGCCGAGCGGAGGGAGTCGTAGAGCGTGCGAAATGCTTTAGAGGTCTGCTCCAGCTTCTGTTGGACCACCCGCTGGGCTCTCAGGTCGGTGGAGGCCGCCGGAGCTGCCCACACCCCCAGCCAGCTCAGAATCTGTTCCGGGACCAGCAGCGCCAGCACGCAGGCCCCCACCGCTGCCGCCGCCAAAAGGGAGATGCCAAACAGTTCCATTGACGCGATGGCGGACAGGCAGACGAACAACAGCGCTAGCGGCCCCACCCGCTGGGCCGCAGCGGAGGGCTTGTCCCCCCTGCGCCGTATCATGGGGGCCAGAGCCCCCCGGAAAGCCCAGGCCGCAGCGGCGGTGAGCAGCGTCTCCAGAACCAGAGCTCCCCCCTCCTGTAGTGTCCATCTCCCCTTAGTGTGGGTGAGTACCCCGGTGAAGGCGATCAGCAGCCCCGCCACAGCGGGCATGGCCCAGGGCCTGCGCAGCGCCTTCCAGTCGTAGAAGGCGAAATGAATGGAAAAAATCAGGATGGCGGCGGAGGAGTACCGCAACCCGCTGGAAAAGTCCAGGGCCGTCAGCGATCCGAAGCAGGCCCCTACCAGCGCCGCCCCGCCGTACAGCCCGGAGCCTGCCGCGGCCACAAAGGAGGCTCCAAAGGGGGCCTGTTCCCCAAACATCACCGCCCCAGCCAGCACCGCCGCCAGCAGCAGGTGAATGCCCCCCTCCGCCCCCGTCACCAGGGCAGAGGGGGCCGCTTTTCCCTTTGCGGCCGGCTTGGGCTGTCTCCGGAGCTTGCTTAGCTTGGTGTAAATCGTCTTGGCTGTCATGCCCCTCTCCTCCTAAAACGTGGATGTGGGCACCATTATATTCCAATTTCTGGGAAATATGCGTCGAAAGAGGTCTGCGTCTCAATAACTTAGGGCTTGTATTTTCTATAAAAATCGAATACAATATAAAATATATCTGTATAAGCATCCTTATCCTCTTTGAAAGGAAGGTTTTTCCTATGAAACTGGAAACCGAGCTGGGCGAGATCCGTGTCAGCAGCGACGTGTTCACCACTGTCACCGGCAGCGCCGCCACCAACTGCTATGGCGTAAAGGGCATGGCGGTGCGCTCCACCACCGACGGACTGGTCCATCTGCTGAAACGGGAATCCATGGCCAAGGGCGTCAAGGTGTATTACAACGCGGACGGCACCGTCTCCATCGAGCTGCACATTATTGTAGAGAACGGGGTCAATCTTATGGCGGTGTGCCGCTCTATCATGAGCGAGGTGCGCTATGTGGTCAGCAAGACCACCGGGGTGGAGGTCGCCTCCGTGGATGTCTGCGTAGACTCCATGCGCTTCTGATTCATTCGTAGAAAGGAATTTGCCGATATGGTACAGACTATTGACGCGGCGGTCTTTCAGCGGATGATGATCCACGCTCACGCCGCCATCAACGCGCAAAAGCAGCCCATTAACGACTTGAACGTGTTTCCCGTCCCCGACGGCGACACCGGAACCAACATGACCCTCACCATTGGGGCCGCCGCCGCCGAGATGCGCAAAAAGCACTACGACGCCGTGGGCCAGGCTGCAGCCGGCACCGCCTCCGCCCTGCTCCGGGGCGCCCGGGGCAACTCGGGGGTGATCCTCTCCCTGCTCTTCCGGGGCTTCTCCAAGGCCATCAAGGACAAGGAAACCATGGACGGCCGGGATCTGGCCATCGCTCTGGACTTCGGGGTAGCCGCTGCCTACAAGGCCGTCATGAAGCCCGCCGAGGGCACTATCCTCACCGTGTCCCGTCTGGCGGCGGCCCGGGCCGCCGGCCAGGCCCGGGAGGACAGCTCCTTCGAGGGAGTGCTGGAGGCCGCCATACAGGAGGGACAGGAGGCGCTGGCCCACACCATCGACCAGAACCCGGTGTTGAAGAAGGCCGGCGTGGTAGATGCCGGCGGGAAGGGCTTTCTGGTCATACTCCAGGGTATGCTGGACGAGGTTCGCGGCCTGCCTATGCCCGAAACCGGCGAGGATGGGGCCGCTCCTGCGGACAAGGCCGATTTCGAGGCCGTCAATGTGGAGGATATCACCTTTGCCTTTGATACGGTATTCATTGTGCGCAAGGCCAGGGAAAACGTTGACCTGGAGCCTTTTCGGAGCTACCTCAACTCCATCGGCGACAGCTTGGTAATTGGCGAGGACGACGAGGCCTTCAAGGTCCACGTTCACACCAACACCCCCGGCAGTGCCCTCAACGAGGCGCAGAAGTACGGCACCCTGGAGCTGGCCAAGATTGAAAACATGCGCACCCAGGCGGAGGATCTGGCCGCCGGCAAGCACGTCCAGAGCACCGACGACCTGGAGGCCGTCGAAGCTGAGCTGGAGAGGGCTCCCGCCGCCTCTGCTCACGCTGCGCCGGAAAAGAAATTTGGCTATGTGGCGGTGTGCGCCGGGTCCGGGCTGGAGGCCGTGTTCAAGGATCTGGGGGTAGACGGCCTGGTGGGAGGCGGGCAGACCATGAATCCCTCCACCCAGGACATCCTGAAGGCCATCGACGCCACCCCGGCGGAAATCGTCTACGTCCTGCCCAACAACAAGAACATCATCATGGCGGCCGAGCAGACTATCCCCCTGTGTGAGGACAAGAAAGTGGTCGTCCTGCCCACCAAGACGGTGCCCCAAGGCATCTCCGCCATGCTGGCCGCTGACCCGGACGCCGATGAGGCGGACAACACCGCCGGTATGACCGAGGGCTTCTCCAATGTCCGTACCAGCGAGATTACCTATGCCGCCCGGGACTCTGACTTCGACGGCTTCGCCATCCACCAGGGGGACTATCTGGCGCTGGTGGAGCACCAGCTCTTCGGCACCGACCAGGACCTGTCCGCCATGCTGGACCGCCTGGCCCGCTCCGACGGCCACCAGAGCGCCGAATTTATCTCCATCTTCTACGGCGAGGACGTTACGCAGGAACAGGCCCAGGAGGCGGAACAAATCTTTGCCGCCGCCTGCCCCAACGCTGAAATTACCCTTCTGGCCGGAGGCCAGCCCGTCTACTACTTTATGATTTCCGCCGAATAACCAGATGCCCGGCCCGCTCCCGCTGAGGAGCGGGCCGTTTTTTATGGCTCCGCCGGCTGTCATAATCCCGATGCCTGTCCCATAAACTGGTATCGTCAACGAACTGGAAAAGCAGCGACGCTGCTTTTCGGGCGAGCTGCGCCCGCCGGCGTGTCAAGCGCGCCGTATTGGATGACAGCAAAGGAGGCGGCGAAGGTGCGCGAGGACAGGAGAAAGCGGTTGGGGCCCGGTGTACGCCAGGTGGTGAGTACGGCGCTGATTTTAACGGCGATTTTGTTTTTCCTTCCGGCTCTGGTCGTCCGGGGGGATCCGGTCTACCAGAG
>JAAWCR010000188.1 GCA_022793355.1 Lawsonibacter sp.
TGGAAACGGTTTACGGCAAGGGCAACGTCACCGTATCGGTCAACAGCAATGTTGACATGAACCGCAAGGTGATTGAGCGGACCGAATATGAACAGCCCGAAGGCTCCACCCCAAACGGCGGCCTGATTGGCAGCGAAAAGTGGTTCTGGGAGCGGGTTTGGGGAGACACCGAGGGCACCGGCGGCGTTGTGGGATCCAGTACCAACTCCGATCTGTCCAACTACCCAGATGTGGACACAGAGATAGACCCCGACGAGAGGCTGGCTGCCGGCGAGGGGTCGAACGAGCAGAAGATTAACACCGAGACCCAGCAGATTGAGGTGCTGGCTGGAACCGTCACCAACATCGGCGTGGGCGTGCAGATTAACCAGAACGCCCCCAATTCGGGCGCGCAGACCATCGACGCTCTGCGGGAGCACATCGCGGTGATCTCCGGCATCGGCTCGGAGGACCCGGTATCCCGGGTGTCCGTACTGATTACCCCCTTCGCGGTGGACCCGCCTGCCCAGGGCGGTTCCAACACCCTGATTCCCGGCGTGGACAACTGGGTTGTGCTCGCTGCCCTTGGCGGCCTGCTCCTCTTCATTGTCCTGCTCGCTGTCATTCTGCTGCTGCGCAGCCGGAGCAAGAAGAAGAAACTGGCCCAGCAGCAGGCGCTGGAGGAGGAGATGATGGCTGCGGAGGCGGCCGAGGCCGCCGCCATCGCCGCCGCTGCGGCAGCCGCGGCAGCGCCCACCGGCGGAGCCGATATTATGGAGGTCAACACCGAGAAGAGTATGGAGCTGCGTAAGACGGTCCGGCTGTTCGCCCAGAACAACCCGGAGATTGCAGCCCAGATGGTGAAGGCCTGGCTGAAGGGAGAGGAAAACAGTGCCGGCACTTGAGACTCCTAAATTAGAATTAACCTATCCGCAGAAAGCCGCCGCCGTGATTGTCTCTCTAGGCGCGGATAAGGCCTCCGCCCTGTACCAGTTTATGGAACCCGAGGACGTGGAGGCCCTCACCCTGGAGGTGGCCCGGCTGGGCTTGCTCAATTCCGAGCAGACCGAAGAGGTGCTCACCGAGTTCTATCAAAACTGCATGACCAGCAAGGCGGTCACTGAGGGCGGCCTGGAATACGCCCGGTCTGTCCTGGAGAAGGCGTTTGGCAACCAGACGGCTTTGGCCCTGCTGGAAAAGGTGACTAAGTCTTTGAAGAGCCGGGAGTTTGCCTTCCTGGACAAGGCGGACGTCAAATCCCTGTACTCCGCCCTCCAGAACGAACGCCCTCAGACCATGGCCTTGGTGCTCTCCTATGTGGACCCGGACAAGGCCGCTGGCGTGATCGAGCAGCTGGAGCCCAGCCGCCAGATCAAAGTGGTGGAGGCCATCGCCACGATGGAGAGCGCCTCCCCGACCGCCATCAAGACCATCGAGGCGGAGATGGAGCGCAAGTTCTCCAGCATTATCACTCAGTCCAACGTCAAGGTGGGTGGCATCGATTATGTGGCCGGCATCATGAACAACCTGGATCGCTCCAGCGAGAAGTCTATTTTCGACGGCCTGTCCGTCCACAACGCCGACCTGGCCGACGAGATTCGCAAGCGGATGTTCGTTTTCGAGGACATTATCACCATGGACGACCGCTCGGTGCAGCGCTTCGTCCGGGACTGCGACCCCAGAGACCTGGTGCTGGCCCTCAAGACCGCCAACGCCGATGTTTCCAACAAGCTGTTTGCCAACATGTCCTCCCGTATGGCCGAGAGTATCCGGGACGACCTGGAGGTTACCACCAACGTACGTATGAAGGATGTGGAGGACGCCCAGCAGCGTATCGTGGGCGTCATCCGGGACCTGGAGGAACGAAACGAGATTATCATCATGAAGGGCGGAAAGGACGATATCATTGCGTAATATCCTAAAGGGCTTTCTGGAGCCCAAGGCGGAGGTCTACGTCCTGCCTGACGCCAAAGATATCCGCTTCGAAGGGGAAAACTTCGACCTTGAGGAAGAGGCGGAGGAGACCCCGCAGGAGCCGCTGGATGTTACCATCGGCGGCGAGGCGGAGGAGGAGCAGGCCGAGCCCGAGCCGCCCCCGGAACCAAAGAAGGATACCCCGGTTCACTATGCCCAGCTCCAGGCCGAGCTGATTTTGAATCAGGCCCGGGAGGAGGCTCGGCAACTGCTGGACCAGGCCCGGGAACAGGCCCTGGGGGAGCAGGAGGAAATCCGGGCGGGAGCCCGGGACGAGGGCTACCGGGAGGGCTACGCCCAGGGCATCGCCAAGGCCATGGACGACGCGGTGCGAGACCGGGAAGCCACCGCCGCACGGCTGGAAAAGGAGGTTCAGGCCTTTTTGGAAAAGGCCTCCCTGGCCCGGGAAGAGATGCTGCTCCAGACCCAGGACGAGTTGCTTGAGCTGTGCCTGTCTGTGGCCGAGAAGGTGGTGCGGGTCAGCCTGAGAAGCAGCAGCGAAGTCATTGTCCGCATGATCCAGACCGCCACAGAGCGGATGAAGCGCCAGGAGTGGGTACATATCTACATCTCCGGCTGCGACAACCGCCAGCTGGCCCAGATATCCCCGGCCCTCACCAGCACGCTAGGGGCCCTGTCCCAGCACATCAAGGTGGTTCCCATGGGGGACGATGAGGGCGGCACCTGCATCATTGAGACCCCGGAGGAGATTGCGGACGCCAGCGTATCCACCCAGATGTCCAACATCCGGGATGTGCTTTATGACCAGATCGGGGGCTACCGGCCCCTGTAAGAGGAGATTTAGGACGTGTTTCGAGAGCTGATACCTGCGGTCCGTTCCGCTGAGACGGTGGGCCGGACGGGAAAAATCGAGAATATCGTGGGCATGTCCATCGAGGCCTCCGGCGGTCGAGCCGCCATTGGTGATATCTGCCGCATCTACTCCAATGAATCCGGGGGCCAGATTCCCGCCGAGGTGGTGGGATTCAAAAACGACCATATCCTGCTGATGCCCTATGCCAACATGAGCGGCATTTCTGCGGGCAACTTCGTCCGCAACACCGGTAAGCGGCTTACCCTTCCGGTGGGGCCCTTTCTGCGGGGGCGGGTGATCAATGCGCTGGGGCAGCCCATTGACGGGCTGGAGCCCTTTCAGCGAGGCGACACCTTCTCTGTGGACAGCACATATATTAACCCTATGGCCCGCCCACCCATCCGGGAGCGGATGGAGTTCGGGGTGAAGGCAATTGACAGCCTCCTCACCATCGGCAAGGGCCAGCGTATCGGCATCTTTGCCGGCTCCGGCGTGGGCAAGTCAACCCTGATGGGCATGATTGCCAAGAACGTGAAAGCGGACATCAATGTGATTGCTCTGGTGGGCGAGCGCGGCCGCGAGGTTCTGGAGTTCATGCAGAAGGACCTGGGGGAGGAGGGCATGCGCCGCTCCGTGCTGGTGGTCGCCACCAGCGACCAGCCAGCTATGCTGCGGATGAAATGCCCCAGTGTGGCTACCAGCATCGCCGAGTACTTCTCCGGACAGGGCTACGACGTCCTGCTGATGATGGACTCCCTTACCCGCTTTGCCATGGCCCAGCGCGAGATCGGCCTGGCAATCGGAGAGCCGCCGGTGGCCAGAGGTTACACTCCCTCCATGTACGCCGAGATGCCCAAGCTGCTGGAGCGCAGCGGAAACTTTGAAAAAGGTTCTATAACCGGCGTTTACACCGTATTGGTAGAGGGCGACGACACCAACGAGCCCATTGCCGACACGGTCCGGGGCATTCTGGACGGCCATATCGTTCTGTCCCGCGCTTTAGCCAACTCCAACCACTTCCCTGCCATCGATGTGGGGGCCAGCATCTCCCGCTTGATGGTGGAGATTGTCTCCCCCGAGCACCGGCAGCTGGCCGGACAGCTCCGGGACATCATGGGCGTGTATGAAAAGAACGCCGACCTGGTGTCCATCGGCGCCTACAAGGCGGGCACCAACCCCAAGCTGGACCACGCGCTGACCAAGATGGACGCGATTAACCAGTTCCTGATGCAGGGGGTGGACGAGGCCTTCTCCTATGAGGAGAGCCTGGAGCAGCTGCGGCGGATTATGAAGTAGAACCGATTAAGGAGCAGACAGATAGATGAAAAAATTCCGATTTTCGCTGGAAACGGTGCTGGATTACAAAAATCAGGCACTTGACTCCCTCCGGGCGGAGCACGGGGCCATTCTGGCTCAGGTGCGGGCCCAGGAGCAGGTGATTGAAAACCTGGAGACCGAGCACCGGCAGGTGGACGAGGCGTTCACCCAGCGCAAGCTGGAGGGTCTCACCGTTCTGGACGCGCTGAACTACGAGCAGTACCTCCGTTCCCTGGAGCGCGAGATACACGCAGAGTATCACAAGCTGGCCAGGCTCCGTAAACTGGAAGAGGCGAAACGCGCCGAGGTGGTGGAGGCCCGGAAGGAGACGGCCACCATCGAGAAGCTGAAGGAGCACAAGCTGGAGGATTACCGCAAGGCGGAGCAGAAGGACGAGGAGCAGCGGATTGAGGAGTTTGTCTCCACCACCCGCGCCATGGCGGCGATGGGGATTTAAAATGTGAGCAGCACTTGGCGACAGGTGTTTCTCAATATAGGTCACGGGAAAGGAGGTGAGTGCAATGAGTACGCCGCTTTCCGTATGTGACATTGGCGCGCGGTATGGGCAGGCCCCCGCCCCACAAAAGACAGTCGAGGGGCAGGCCGGCTGGGACCTCGGCCAGACGTTCCGGAACTACTTGCTCAAGGTCCGCAGACAGAACCAGCAGGCCGCAAAGGAGGCCGAGGAGGACGCTTTGATGGCCGTCATCGACGCCATGAACGCCTCCGAGGAGGACAAAA
>JAAWCR010000189.1 GCA_022793355.1 Lawsonibacter sp.
AAAGGGGATGCCGCTCTCGGCCAGCTTTTTCATGGTCGCCTCCAGGGTGTTGTCCTGGGGCAGAATGACCACGGCGTCGGCGGTCTTGTTGGCGATCAGGTCCTCCACCTGGGAGATCTGGTTGGCGGCATCAGTGGAGGTTATCACGGTGGCGTCATACTTCCCGGCGGAATTGACCTCGGCGGCCTTTTCCTCGGCATAGGTCATAACAGCGCCGGTCCAGCCGTGGTCG
The DNA here is from genome assembly GCA_022793355.1 of Lawsonibacter sp. Taxonomy (GTDB): domain Bacteria; phylum Bacillota; class Clostridia; order Oscillospirales; family Oscillospiraceae; genus Lawsonibacter. The sequence continues at coordinate 233 of JAAWCR010000189.1, forward strand.
GCGTTGGGCACCAGGATCGCGATTTTCTGCTTGGCATCGCCGCCGGCAGGAGGGGTGGGAGTGCCGGAACCAGAGCCGCCGCCATTGCCAGAGGAGCTGCCGTTTCCGCTGCCACAGGCTACCAGGCTCAGGGACATAACAGCGGCCAGGAGCAGTGCAAGATATCTCTTCTTCATGTTTCAATTTCCTCCTAGTAATTTTTTATTTTCCACGGGCTTAACCCACAGGAAACAAAGGTGGAGCGTTACAGGGTGATCCAGGCCGCGTCTGCCGCGGCGCTGTCCACCACAGCGTGGACGAATTTCACCCCGGCGACGCCGTCCTCAATCATGGTGAGGGAGCTGGTGTCATAGGGTCGGCCGGCCTTTTTCTCGATCAGGGCGGTAATGTAGTCCCGGTAGATGTTGGCGAAGGCCACATACAAGCCCTCGGGATGGCCCACGGGAATGCGGCTGTTGCCTCCGGCGGACTGGGTGACGCCGTTGCCGCCCCGGGTAAGCACCTGCATGGCCCCGCCCTTGGGGGTGTAGTACAGGTAGTCGGGGTGCTCCTGCTGCCACTCCAACGCGCCCTGGTCGCCAAATATCCGAACCACCAGGCCGTTGTAGTGACCGGCGGCAATCTGGGAGCACCAGTAAGCGCCGTTGACACCGTTGTCGTACTCCAGCAAAATATTGGCGTTCAGGTCCAGGGCGTGGCCGTACTTGTTGGTGGTAGCGGCCAGCCGCTTGATGTTCAGGCCAGTGACATAGTGGACGAAGCACTCAATATGGGTGCCGATGTCGCCCACACAGTTGGAGATACCGGAAATCTTGGGGTCCTTGCGCCATACGGACAGATTTTCCGCGGCGCCCGCCTCGGGCTGCAGCTCGTTGATAAGCCAATCCTGCACATACTCCGCATTGACGGCGGCAATTTTGCCAATCTTGCCCTCGGCAATCATCTCTTTCATCACCCGGCTCATGGTATAGCCTGGATAGGTGTAGGTGACGGCGAAGAGCAGATCCCTCTCCCGGGCCAGGGCCTGGAGCTCCTCGGCCTGGGTTACCTCGAAACACAGGGGTTTCTCGCACACTACGTTGATACCCGCCTCCAGAAACGCCTTGGCAGCCGCGTAGTGGCTGAAGTTGGGGGTGACGATCACCACGAAGTCGATGGGGTCGGGCCGGGCGGCCTCTTTGGCGGCCATCTCGTTAAAATCGGCGTACAGGCGGTCGGGGGCGATGCAGTAGGCTTCGCCGGTGGCCTGATTTTTCTCCGGGCGGGTGCTGAAGCAGCCTGCCGCAAGTTCGGCGCGGGTGTCAAAGTTGATAGCCTTCCGGTGGACCTCTCCGATGAAAGCCTCCAGGCTTCCGCCCACCATGCCGTAGCGAATCAGTTTAGCCATGGTCGTTCTCCTTTCTGGATCAGTTGGCGATGGCGTCGTCAAATTTGAAATCAGAGGGCTTGAAGTCCACTTTCTTCACAAATGCGGCAGCCTCGGTGGCGCCGTCAACCCGGTCCATGCCGCTGTCCTCCCACTCCACGGAAAGGGGACCCTCATAGCCCATGTCGTTGAGCACGCGGATGATCTCCTCGAAGTTCACATCACCGTGGCCAAGGGATCGGAAGTTCCAGCCCCGGCGCAGATCGCCGAAGTCGATATGGGAGCCCAGCAGGCCGCTGCGGCCGTCCAGGGTGACAGCGGCGTCCTTCATGTGGACGTGGTACACCCGGTCACGGAAGTCGGACAGGAACAGGTGGGGCTTGATGCCCTGCCAAATCAAATGGCTGGGGTCGAAGTTTAGACCAAACTCGGGGCGGTCGGAAAATAATTCCAGCAGGCGCTTGGTGGAGTAGTAGTCGAAGGCGATCTCGCCGGGGTGGACCTCCAGGGCAAACTTGACGTCATACTTCTTGAATTCATCCAGGATTGGGGTCCAAAGCTCCACGATCTGGTTGAAGCCGTCGTTTACCATCTGCTCGGTGGTCTGGGGGAAGGAGTAGAGGTACTTCCAGATGGGGGAGCCGGTAAAACCGGTGATCACTTTAATCCCCATCTTATGGGCCACCTGAGCGGCTTTCTTCATGGTGTCAATGCCCCACTGGCGGATGGCGTCGGGCTGGTCGGCGAAAGCGGCGGGGGCAAAGTTATTCAGCCGGGGATCGGGAGCGTCGCCCACGCACTGGCCAATAATGTGGCAGGCCAGTGCCTTGCAAATCAGGCCGTTTTTCTTCAAAGTCTCTTGAACCCAGGGGATGTAGCTGTCGTCAGATAGGGCCCGGTCCAGGTCCATGTTGTTGCCCCAGCAGGCCAGCTCCAGGCCATCGTAGCCCATCTGTTTCGCCAGTACGCACAATTCCTCCAGCGGAAGGTCCGCCCACTGACAGGTACAAAGAGTGACAGGTCGCTTACCCATAATGAAGTCCTCCTAATGAAATTTTATTTTTGAGGTATCCTGGTAGCGGGACACCTTGGGAACAGAATCAGGCAAAGGGGTTCTCTGAGGGATAGGGCAGGGCCTTGGGCTGGTTGTAGGCGATGTCCTGGATGCCCAAAAGCTTGAAGACCTCAAACAGGGCTTTTCCATAGTGCCCGAAGGCCACGGCCCCGTGGTGCGGATAGCGCTTCTGGATCAGTACGTGGCGGTAGAACCGGCCCATCTCGGGAATGGCGAACACGCCGATGCCGCCGAAGGAGCGGGTTTTTACCGGCAGTACCTCGCCCTGGGCGATATAGGCCCGGAGGACGCCCTCGCTGTCGCACTGGAGACGGTAGAAGGTGATGTTACTGGCGGCAATATCCCCTTCCAGGGTGCCCCGGGTGAAATCGGGCTCGGAGTCCTTGGGCTCCAGCAACCGGTGCTGAATCAGCTGGTACTTCACCGCCCGGTCGGCGCACAGCTTGCAGGACGGGGTGTTGCCGCAGTGGAAGCCCATAAAGGTGTCGGTAAGGGTGTAGTCAAACTTGCCCTTGATATCCTCCTCGTAGAGGGAAGCGGGAACGGAGTTGTTGATATCCAGTAGGGTGACGGTGTCGCCGGAGACACACATGCCGATGTACTCGCTGAGCGCCCCGTAGATATCCACCTCACAGGAGACGGGGATGCCCCGGCTCACGAGACGGGAGTTGACATAGCAGGGCTCAAAGCCGAAGGCCTCGGGAAAGGCGGGCCAGCACTTGTCGGCGAAAGCCACGTACTGCCGGGCCCCCTTGTGTTCCTCGGCCCAGTCCAGCAGGGTCAGCTCCAGCTGAGCCATGCGCTGATTCATCTCAGGGTAATAGCGGCCCTCCCCCATCTCCTTGGCCATGTCGTCACAGACGGCGGGGATACGGGGATCGTTGGCGTGGGCATCATAAGCCACCAGCAGATCCAGCTCGGAGTTCTCCTCAATCTCCACGCCAATCTCGTACAGGCCCTTAATGGGGGCGTTGCAGGCGAAGAAGTCCTGGGGCCTGGGGCCGAAGGTGATGATCTTCAGCTGAGACAAACCGATCAAGGCACAGGCGATAGGCTTGAACTCGCCGATCATTTTGGCGATATCCTCCGCGGTACCCACAGGGTACTGGGGGATGAAGGCCTTCAGATGGCGCATCCCCAGATTGTAGGAGCAGTTGAGCATGCCGCAGTAGGCGTCACCCCGGCCGTTAATCAGGTCACCGTCCCCCTCGGCGGCGGCCACGTACATACAGGGGCCGTTGAAGTTCTTGGCAATGAGGGTCTCAGGGGTCTCGGGGCCAAAGTTGCCCAGAAAAACCACCAGGGCGTTGCAGCCGGCGGCTTTCACATCGTCCACAGCCTTGAGCATATCCTTCTCGTTCTCCACGGTGGTTTTGCACTCGTAGACGACCAGGCCGTCTTTGGCGCAGGCGGCCACGATGGCGGAGCGGCGGCGCTGGGACAGATCAATGATGAAGCAGTCCCGGGAGACGGCGATAATGCCCAGCTTCACCTGGGGAATATTGGTAAGCATAGAAATCTCCTCCTATTCGTTCAGATATTACTGGCGAGGTCGATGTTCACACCCTTTAAGCCGATATGGGCGCCCTGGGCGGCCTCGTTGGACTCCGGGTGGGCCAGCAGCCACTTGTTCCGGGCGGTGAGCCATTTGTCCTCTTGATTCAGGGGCGCGGCGCCGGGGGAAGCGGTGTTGGTGCCCCGGGGCAGGACCACCGCTACCCGGAAGCCCTCCGCCTCGTTGACGTGGCAGGGGGCGTAGTGCAGGGTGGTGGCGTAGACCTCCACCGCTGTGCCGGCGGAGACCCGGAAGGCCTTCACTCTGGCGGTATCCAGCACGCCCTCCATGATCTCGTCCTGTTTGGCCAGCAGGAGGATGAAGTCACCGGTGCCGATATTCACCTCGCTGTCCCGGTGGTACTCCAGGCAGTTCAGCCGGGTGTTCCGGCCCCAGCACATACCTATCTGGACGGGCATCCCGCCATAGGCGTTGTTCTGGAACTGGCCGTAGGCGCAAGTTGCCTCCAGGGTGGGGATGCTGGGCTCGTAAGCCACCCCCGCTTCGGGCAGGGGAATGGCCTCCATGGCTTTCAGCAGGCAGGAGGTGTCATAGCCCTCCAGCACCTTGCCGTAAGAGATAAACTCGGGGTCGAGTACAGAATAAATGTTCATAATATACCTCCTCCTTATTGCAGGATGGGGAACAGATCTTTCATGGTGGGGTAAATTTGCCGGAACTGCTGGTATCGAACCTCGTACCGGGCGGCAATCTCTGGGTCGGGGGAAATTGTCTCAGCGGTGCGGACCAGCTTTCCGCAGGCATTGGCTACGGTGGGGTACAGCCCGCAGGCCACCATGGCCAGCATGGCCCCGCCCATACCGGGACCCTGTTCCGATTCCAGAACGTCCAGCCGGATGTTCAGCACATTTGCCAGGATGGTTTTCCACAGGGGGCTCCTGGCTCCGCCGCCGCAGAGCTTGCTGCGGTCAACGCGGATGCCCGAAGCCTTGGCTACCTCGAAGCTGTCCCGGATGGCGAAGGCTACCCCCTCCAGCACTGCCTGGGTCAGGTCAGACCGGCTGGAGTCCATGGTCAGCCCGGTAAAGGTGCCCCGGGCGTCAGTGTCGTTGATGGGGGAGCGCTCCCCCATGAGGTAGGGCAGGAAATAGACGTGGTTGTTCCCCAGCTTGTCGGGGGTAATGCCGGCCTGCTCCCTGGCGTAATCAGAGGTCTGGAAAATATCCTCCATCAGCCACTTGTTGCAGCTTGCGGCGGAGAGCATACAGCCCATCAGATGGTAATGCCCGTCAGCGTGGGCGAAGGCGTGGAGGGCATTGTTCGGATCTACCCCAAATGTTTCACTGGAAATGAAGATAGTGCCTGAGGTGCCCAGAGAGATGTTGCAGGCCCCCTCCCCTACCGTACCGGTACCCACAGCGGCGGCGGCGTTGTCCCCCGCCCCGGCGCAGACAACAACCTTGTCTGACAACCCCAGCGCCTTGGCAACATCGGGCTTCAGGGTCCCCACAGCCTCATAGCTTTCAAAGAGCTTGGGCATTTGGGTCTCAGAGATGCCGCAAATCTCCAGCATTTCCTGGGACCAGCGCTTGTGCTCCACATCCAGAAGGAGCATTCCACTGGCGTCGGAGTAGTCGGTGCAGTGGATGCCGGTAAGTATGTAATTGATATAATCCTTTGGGAGCATGATTTTGGAAATCCTGGCAAAGAGGTCGGGCTCGTTCTCCTTCATCCACAGGAGTTTCGGAGCGGTGAAGCCGGCAAAGGCGATATTGGCGGTGAGCTGAGACAGCTTTTCCTTGCCTGCCACGCCGTTGAGGTAGTCCACCTGTTTGGCGGTGCGTCCGTCGTTCCACAGGATGGCGGGACGGATCACGTTGTTGTTCTCGTCCAGCACTACTAGGCCGTGCATCTGGCCGCCCGTTCCGATGCCTGCCACCTGGGTGGCATCGAAGCCACAAAGCAACTCGGGAATGCTCTCCAGCACAGCGTTCTTCCAGTCCTCTGGGTCCTGCTGGCTCCAGCCGGGCCGGGGAAACTCCAGGGGATAGTCTTTGGATACAACATTTTTGATTTCACCCTCCCCATCCATCAACAGAAGCTTGACGGCGGAGGTGCCCAGGTCAATTCCAATGTACAGCATAGCCCTGCTCCCTTTCAAACCCGAAAGCTGACTCTGAGAAAGAGCCCTTTTGTAAAGTAAATTATATAAACACGGTTTATAAATGTCAATACCGCAATCCATATAATACATAATATTGTTGGTAATATACAGAAATTATACGGATTATTTGTGCAATAAAACGGATACCTTTTGCTTGTTTTATAAAGTGCATTTTGTTATTATCGGTATATTAGAAGTTTTCTCTCTATTTTCCCTCAATTTGAATTGACGTTTTGGAAATTCATGGGTAAAATGGAATAAATTGACCACAGTGGGAGAGGTGAGGTACTTGGACCGGGAAACAGGTGCAACAAACCGCCGCCGGCAGAGCCGCAGCAATATCTATCACTATCTCTATAACGCCAAGGATTTTTGTTCCCGGCAGAGCCTGTCCAGGGATCTCGGACTCAGTCTGCCTACGGTCTACCAAAACCTGTCAGAGCTGATGGAGGCGGGGCTGGTACGGGACTCCGGTCAACAGCAGTCCACCGGGGGACGAAAGGCCAGCGGTCTGTCCATTGTGCCCGACGCCCGGGTGGCGGTGGGGGTGTCCATCACAGAAAACCGCCTGCGTATGGCGGCGGTGGACCTGTGGCTTCAGGAGCTGGCTTATCAGAAGACCGAGATTAGCACTGGCATGGACCTTTTGGAGCTAGGGGCCTTTCTGGCCGGAATGCTGGAGCGGCTGCTGGACGACAGCCAGATCGACAGAAGCCGTCTGCTGGGGGTGGGGGTTGCGCTGCCCGGAATCATTACACCGGATGGAACCCATATCTCCTCCGCGCCTACCCTGCGCCTGCGGGATGCCTCTCTGGATGGGCTGATCCGGGGGATCCCCTACCCGACATATGTGGAGAACGACGCCACCAGCGGCGGATATGCCGAGTGGTTCAAACGCAGCGATAAACAGAGCATGGTCTATCTGTCTCTGGAAGACGGTGTGGGCGGGTCGATACTGTTCCATGGTGTGCCCTATGTGGGGGACAACCGGCGCAGCGGAGAATTTGGACATATGTGTGTGGAGATTGGCGGTTTGCCTTGCAAATGCGGCCGGCAGGGCTGCCTGGAGGCCTACTGCTCCGCCAGCCGAATCAGCGACAATTTGGGTATCACCTTGGAGGAATTTTTTGCCGGTGTTGAGCGCCATGAACTGAACTATGAGATTTTATGGCATGATTTCCTGCGTCATTTGGCTATCGGGATCAATAATATCCGTATGGCGCTGGACTGCGACGTTGTGCTCGGCGGTTTTCTGACGGAATATATCACCCCATACTTCCCTCTGCTGAAAGAGTACACTGCCGCAATAAATACGTTTGAGTCAAATGCTGACTATCTGTATTTAAGCATTTTTCGGAAGCATATGGTTCCTCTGGGGGTTGCGCTGCATTTTGTTGCTGAGTTTTTAGATCAAATATAGATAAATTTTGTAAATTACAGGAAATTTATAAGCGGCGATGATATGTTTCCGAAACAGGATTTATGAAAGAAAGAGAGGGCAAACCGGCAGGTTTACCCTCTCTTTTATTGATTCCGTTCGGGGGCGCTACTCAAAAATTGCTTCGCTCAGGTCCAGCTCCAGGCCGCAGCGGTTGTCGATGTCGGTGCCGTTGCCGGTGAATACCGTGCCGGGGAAGGCCAGGATGGCATCGCCGCTGACGCGCTCCAGCAGGATGGCGGTTTCGTTTCCTTGGAAGGTGTTATTGCTGTAGAAATTGTCAGACACCAAGGGCGTGTCCTGTGCGTTGAAGCACATTCCCACCGCGTTATCCGTAAAAACGGTCTCATCGGCGTTGATCCAAGCGCGGTCCTCCGCCAAAAAGCCGGTCTCCCAGCCGGATACCCGGCAACCGGTCAGGTGGAGCCGCGAGGCGCCCAGGGCTTGGACCCCTGTGCCCTGTCCGCTGCCAAGAAAGTGAATGTCGTGAAATTCCCGCACGCCGCGGGGGGAGGCGATTTGGGTGGGACCGAGGAAGGCGGTGCGCTGTCCATCGGGGCCCACGCTGCCGTAGAGGTTGATGCACCGGCCCTCCATGGTCAGTCCGCCCTCATAGATGACAGCGGGGAGGTAGAGGTAGATCTGGTCGTATTCGTCAGAAGCGGCGGTGACCCGATCTACCAGGGCCTGGAGTTCTTCAATCGTCTCCATCGGCTCATCCTGGGCGGTGTACTGGTAGACGGTGATGCTGGAATACTGCTCCTTCTGGGTCAGGCAGAGGGTATCCCCGTTTTTCATGGTGATGGTGTAGACCAGCTCCGCCCCGTAGTCCCCCGGCGCCACGAGCTGGAAGTCCACAAAGGTAACGGCGGCGGCGTTGGGGTAGTAATCGCTGGGCTGGGGCTCGGTGCATGTGACGGACACATACTTGTCGGGACTGCTGATCTGGGCGCCGACAGAGGCCACGTCCAGCAAAAAAGTCTCCGTGACGGGCTCGCCGGTGTCCGGGTCAAGGGCATACAGTGGGACGGGATCGCGATAAGGGTCGTCCAAGACCGCGTGGTAGTGATTCTCAGGTTTGGGAACCGGAGGGTCCGACCGTGAGAGGCAGAGGCGATAGGCCCCGGCGCGGCCGGTATAGAGCAGCTCGCCGGTGTCGCTCTCATAGGTCTTGGGGCGAGTTTGAACCCAGACGGACAAGGCCAGAACCAAGACCGCCGCAAGGAGGACTATCAGGATGCTATATAGTATTCTCCGTGGCATATGCCACGGAGGGGATACCTCTTCTCTGTGCTCCCGGACGCTCCGGGCGCAGTGGGGACAGAAGGAGGCCCCCTCCGGCAGGAGCGCTCCGCAGTGGGGACAGGGTTTCTGTTGGCTCATGACAGTACCTCCATCAGATGTATTACATCCTTATACCGCTTGGACGGGTT
>JAAWCR010000019.1 GCA_022793355.1 Lawsonibacter sp.
CCGCATATTGCAGCTCCGGCTGGAGGGCCATGCACTCAATGACCAAGACCTGCGCATTCTGTCGGGCGGCGCGCCGCAAAATTTTGATTTGCTCCTTGATGTTGGCCCTTCCCCGGCGAACCAGCAATTCCTCCCTGCCCTCCGTGTCAATGGTCATAGGGTCGGTTCCCGTCGTCTTGCAGAACACGCGCAAACCTCCTGCCCGCAGTCCGGCTTCAATCAGCCGGCAGGTTGTGGATTTTCCCCGCGTGCCGTTGACATGGATCACATGCGGAATCCGTTTGCGGGCCTGGGATACCTGTCTGGCCTCTGCCAGCAGATAACCCAGCCAGAGCAGCGCCAGCCCCAAAATCAGCCAGAACATACAATCCCCCCTCAACCCGGTTCAAACACACCGCCTGATAGAAAGAAAAATCCTGGAATGAACGCTGTGTGTCTTAGCTCGTTCCAGGATTTTTCATCAGATATTGATTTCGCTTACAATTATATCATAAGTATTTTAGTTTCACCCTGTCAAGGGAGAGATATGAGAGAAATAAAATCATTCAACCGTCCAGTCTTACAGATAATCCTCCCGGATCTGGGTGAACACATCAATAACTTCTCCGCCCCCGATCACCTGAAAGGAGTGCGGAACTCCGCCGGGAATGGAATAGCTGTCGCCTGGGAGCAGTTCATATTCCTGGCCATCCACCGTCATCTGGTACTGCCCGGAAATGACATATCCGCTCTGTTCATGAGGATGGGTGTGTTCTGTGGCAAAATTACCCTCAACGTAGTTCATTTTACACACCATTGACGTTTCTCCTACCGCCATAGAGTCCAGAGATACCCCTTTAATCAGCGGTTCCCTAACATTAGAAAAAGTGAATTAACGATTATGAATCGATATACTGCGCTGCAAAAAATTGTGGAGCTGGGCAGTTTCTCCAAGGCCGCGGCGGCTCTGGGGTATACGCAATCCTCCATGAGCCAGATGATCGCGTCGTTAGAACATGAACTGTCGATCAAGCTGCTGAACCGCTCCCGCTCCGGCGTTAGGCTGACACTGGAGGGGGCGGAGCTGTATCCCTATATCGAACGATCCATTTATCAGCACCTAGCGGTTCAGGAAAAAGCCAAGGAAATCCGAGGGCTGGAGACTGGAATGATCCGGTTTGGCACCCTGGCCAGCATATCCGCCCATTGGATGCCCCATCTTCTGAAGGCATTTCAGTCGCAGCACCCCGGTGTGGAATTTGTGATCCATCAGGGCGACTATACATCCATCCAGGAATGGATCAAAACTGGCGCGGTGGATTTTGGCTTTGTCAGCCCCAAAGCGGTCAGCGAACTGGAGCATATTGTGCTGAAAGAGGGGCCCATGGTGGCGGTGCTGCCAGAGAAGCACCCCTTGGCGGCGCATGAGGCGATCCCTCTGGAAACTTTGGCGGCAGAGCCCTTCATACTCCTGGAAGAAGCTGACCCAACTGGCCTTGTCCTCTTTCATACCCTCAGCGGCGCCAAGAACTTCACGGTATCCGTTCTCATTTACCGCAGTCGCCACCAAAACGGCTACATTCTCATACTCTCCGCCCCAGTTCCGCCGCCGATAGCTCCCGTACACATAGACATACGGATAGCGTCCGCCTTGTAAAGGCCGGTTGCGCCAATCTTCCATGTGGACATACGCTTTTTTGTTCAACTCGCTGATGGTCGCCGGAGATACCTTGCTGCCCCACAGCGCCTCGGTAATGTCCTCTACCCGCCGCACCGACACCCCAGCGCAGCTCATTCAGCGTTTCTTCCACGCTCCCGCGTACCAGCTCCTTAAGTTGACCCTTGATTACTTCTTCATTTAGCTGTACAATCTTCTCTGACATGGTTTGCTCTCTCCTCTCTGAATGGTGTGTCGCTGCTTCATTCTACCAGAGGAATGCAAACCTTGTCTTTTTTATTTGCGCAACTTATTGTACCTTATCCGTCGCTGCGCGGCTCCTCCTCTCCTAAACCGCAACGAGAATACCGTCTGCACCGGACGCGAAAGGATAAAAACGCAGTGCCCACAGCTTCCTGTGGGCACTGCGCTGATTCAGATTGGCAGCATTCAACGAAGTCAGGGATTCGCTTGGCGGGAAAACGCTTCCTGTGAGGGGCGCGGAGGGGCTCAGCCGCGCACAAAGCGCAGGGTGTATGTCTGTTTGGTGGAGCCGTCAGGGCCGGTAACTTCAATGACGGCCGGGGTGGAGACACCGACGGTGACAGGGCAGCGGCTGGAGGCCGGCTTGCCGTTGACCGTAAGGCCGGTGATGCGCTCCGACATGGCTGTGGGCGTGAAGGTGACGGTGCCCTGAGAGGCGCCAATCTTTACATCATAGTTGAACTCGTTGGGGACAAACTTGTTGGGCACCACATATTTCAGGCGTCCGTCGGGCAGCTTCTCCTCCGCCGTGTCAAAGCCCATCTTGTACTTGAAATCGTGGCCCACCAGCACGGCGTTTTTGAAGGTGATGTTGCTCAGATGGGCGTTGGTCTTGTAGTCGAAGTACAGGTTGCTCTCCACAACGGGGTTGTCGCCACCCCGGGCATCCACCTCGACGCGGTAGAAGGTCTGCCCGTCGTAGCTGCCTTTATACTGGGCGCGGATCATCTTGCCCTTTTCCGAGAAGCCTGTCCAGTTCAGGGTCTCGTAGGGGTCGCCATCCATGGCCAGAATGGCCCCGTCGCCGCGGCGGTCGTCGCTGACCGCGGCGGAGCCGTAGTTGACCAGCTTTTGCAGGCACTGCTCCCAAACCGTCAGGTAATCGCCGCCCACGCCAATGCGGTTATGGCCGGTGTACAGCTCCCGGACCACGCCGCCGTCCTTGGTGTAGATGTCCATGAGCTGCTGCTGGAGGGAGAGGAGCAGATCCTGCTTCACACCGGTAGCGCCGAACTGGTCCGCCACCCAGTAGCGGTTGACGCCGTAGATATCGGAGGAGAAGAGCAGGCCGGTCTCCCGGCTGTACAGCAGAAGGGAGGCGTCCTCATGGCCGGGCAGATGGACCACCTCAAACTTGCAGTTGCCCAGGTCAAAGACATAGCCTTCGTCGATCTCGTGCACCTGGCTGCCGGAGTAGGTGCCCTCCTTCTCGGAATCAATGACGGGGTTGCCGCTGGTGTACTTCTTGTTATAGACCTGAATCTTCCAGCTGCCGTCCTTCACGCCGACGCGGTCGCAGAAGTAGACGTCCCCTCCGCCGTCGTAGACGTAGGGCATCGCGCCGGAGTGGTCGCCATGGTTGTGGCCCAGCACAAAGACAAAGGGCTTGGTGGCGATCTCCTTCACCCGGTCGTAGAGGGAGATATTGGTGCTGGTGGGCATCAGGCCGTCGAAGAGAATGCCCATCTTGGTGCCCTCGATGTAGTAGGCGGCGGCCTGGAAATTGTCAAAGAAGCGGTGGACGGTGGGATAGTTGTCGTCGCCCTCGTGCAGGACGTCGTGGGCGAAGTCGTGCCATGCGGGGCGGTCGATCAGCCACTTGAAGTCGGTTACAGGGCTGTCCTCCATGCCCGGTTTGGTGGCGTAGGCCTGGACCTCCACCAGGAAGTTGATGTTGTCGTAGGGCAGGTCCTTGTTGTTGTTCAGGCCGAAGCAGGGGTCGGTGGAATAGCCGGGGATATATTCAAACCAATTGCTCCAGCCGGTGCCGATGTACACGCCCACGCCCCGGTCCTGGACAAACAGGCCGTTGAGTTCCTTGTGGGAGTACTTGTCCACCTTACAGCGCCAGTGCACAACGGCATCCTTGGTGGAGGTGAACCACTCGGGGCGGACACGGACAAACTTCCGGTTGCTTACCGGCATGGCCCAGACGGGGGCGACCACCTTGCGGTCGATGTTGTCGATGATAATCCGGGCCTCGGTGTCGGTAATTCCGTCGGTGGGATTGAGGGTGGTGTTGGTGCGGCCCCGCATGAAATTGCGCCCTACCAGGGTGTTCAGCGCGGCGCGGCAGTCGGAGGAAATGGCCTTCGCATCGTCGAAGCCGCCCAGGAAGTCAGTCTCCAGGGGGGACATTTTAAAGGCCTGGACCAGAATGGCCGCCGCGTCCTCCCGGGTCATGGGGGACAGGGGATAGAAGCAGTCCTCGGGGGAGGAGGCGGACAGCACGCCCATATCCAGGGCGGCCTCGATGGGCTTTACATAGTCCGCGTTGCCGGTGACGTCGAAGTAGTTGCGCACCCGCTCGGTTTTCAGGATGTTCCCCTTGTCGTCAATGTCCGTGCCGTCGTCCATGACTGCGTTGTAGTGGGGCCAGCCGAAGTATTTGGCCAGGCGAATCATAAACGCGCCCCGGGTCATGGGGCTGTCCGCGTCGATGGAGTGGGCGCCGGCGGTCTGGCCGGTGCGGAAGGAGACGGAGTAGTTCTTTTTGCCCAAGGTCCAGGAGACCGACACCGTGTAGCCGCCCACGCCGTCCCGCATGACGACGGTGCCGTCAGGGCTGACGGACACCAGATGCTTGTTGCTGGTGCGCCAGGTGCCCTCGGTTTGGACCTCGCCGCCGACCACCGCGATCAGCTGGATGGGCTGAACAAACTCCAGGGTGTAGGACTTGCCCTTCAGGTTTTCCTTCAGGCCGTCGATGTAAATGCCGTCGGCCGCGTTCTTCATATCGGGCCGCTTGGTCTCCTTATCGGCCGCCGCCGCAGTGATGATGCCGCCGGGCAGAATGGTTGCAATGCCAAGGCCGGCGGCCCCGATGGCTAGGCCCTTGACAAAGGTGCGCCTGGTCATGCCGGTTTCCTGCTGATTGATTTCCTGCTGGTTCATTTCTTGTTGACTCACGAAAATACCTCCCATTTTACGAAATATTTCAAGGCTGCGCTTTACTCAGCCCGGGTTTGCTCCTCCTCCAGTTTGGCCAGCTTGCGGCGGAACAGCAGCCGGCACAACAGAATGCTCAGGTAAAACAGAATCATCAGCGGTACCGCCATCAGGATCTGCGACGTGATGTCCGGCGGGGTGATCACGGCGGAGAGGATGAGAATAATCAGCACCACATATTTGAAATTCTTTTGCAGGGTTTTGGGACGCACCGCGCCTATGGCGGTGAGAAGCATTAAGATGATCGGGGTTTCAAAGACGACGCCGAAGGTGATCATGGTGGACAAAAGGTAGCCGATGTATTCCTGTATGGACACCATGGCCGTTACCGAGCCGGTGGTATCCAGCCGGGCAAAAAAGCTGAGCAGAATGGGCAACACGACGGAAAAGGCGAAAAACGCGCCCAGCGCGAACAAACCCAGTCCCGCCGTCATAACCAGGAGCACCACCACGCACTCCTTGCCCCGCAGACCCGGCCGGATGAACTTCCATATCTGATAGCTGATCACCGGCACGGTTACGACGACCCCGCCGACCAGCGCGATGCGGATGTAGGACATGAACAGCTCAGTGGGGGCGATGTACACAAAGGTGAACTGTTTGCCCCGGCTCAGCAGCAGCTGGGTGAACCACTCCGCTTGGCTCAGACACGCGGAAAAACAGACCAGGAAGCAGACCAGGCAGATAATCAGGCGCCTGCGCAGCTCGGACAGATGCCCCAGAAGGGACATCCGGCCCTCGGCATCCGGTTTGGCCTTTCTCCCCGCGCCGATCCGGCCACCGCCGGATTTTACAGTCTCGCCCGCCATCATTCCTGAGTTTTACCGCCCGGCCTGTTCTCGCCGCTCTCGGCGGCGGTGCTGCTCTTTTTGAAATTGCCGATGGTCTGTCCAATGGCCTTCCCCAGCTTGGGCAGCTTGGAGGGGCCAAAAATCAACAAAGCGATTCCCAATATCAGTAAAAGCTCTGTTGTTCCGATTTTTCCGAACATAACTGTGCTCCTTCCTCACGTTTTTTTCAGGAATCGCTTGTTTCCGTCGGCTGCTGGGGCTCCTGGGGAGCGGCGGCCTGGGCCGCGGCCTGCTGAGGCTTGGGCTCGTCGTCCAGCTCAGCCCAATTTTCGGTGTCGGCGTAGTGGCGCAGGGTTCCGACCGC
>JAAWCR010000190.1 GCA_022793355.1 Lawsonibacter sp.
CTGCATCTCCCGGCCGCTGTACATGCCGAAATGCTTCTGGCCATACCGCGCCAGGTGGAAGTCCGGATACTGCTCCCGCCCCTCCCGTTCCATACCTGTGACCACAATTTCCGTCATCTTGTCCACCCGGTAGTGGCGCAGCTCCCGGTGGGTGTGGTCGAAGGCCACCAGATAGTAATTCTCACTGTTCCAAATCAGCCCGTATGGGGAGACCACATACCGCTTTCCCTCCTGCCGGAGCACCTTTTTTCGGAAAATATCGTAGTCGAAGTATTTGAAGGTGATGGCCCGCTGGCCGGAGATAGCGGTGTGGAGCTTATCCACATTGTAGTAGATGCTCTCATTCATCACCTTGATTCTGCCGGAGACGTACACCTGCCGCTGGAGCTGGCCAGCCTGGTGGACGCTGGCCAAACCCTCCAGCTTGTGGATCAAGGCGTCGCTCTTCTTCTGCGTGATGAAGCGGGAGGACTGCACTGCATCCATGAGCAGCTTGATCTCGGGCAGCTCGAAGTCCCGCTCCCCGATGAACCAGCCCGAATTTTTCCCCTTCCGGCACTGCACGTCCAGGCCGAACTGGCGCAGGGCCTCTAGGTCGTCGTAGACGCTTTTGCGCTCGGCCTTGATGTCTTGCCGGGCCAGCGCCTCGATGATTTGGGGCACAGAGAGGGGATGCTCCTCGTCGGTCTGTCGCAGAAGCATGTGGTACAGGCAAAGCAGTTTGGTTTTCTGATTGGTGCTTTTCGACATAGGATAAGCCCCCCTTTTCGTTCCTTTCAGTTCAGCATAACACAGGTATGGTACCATAAAGCGGACTTTTCTTCAGGATACCATATATTGCTCCATCTGGCAAGTTTGAAACGCCGCGATATAAGCCATACTAACCGTCACTAACCGACGGAAGGATGGCGAAACGATTGAAAGCGGTAATTATGGCGGGGGGCGAGGGGACCCGGCTGCGGCCACTGTCTCTGGGCAGTCCTAAGCCCATGACGCCCCTGCTGGGCAGGCCGGTGATGGAACACATCATTCAGCTGCTGCGGAGCCATGGAGTGGACGACATCTGCGTCACCCTCTGCTACAAACCCCAGGCGGTGATGGATTATTTCGGGGGCGGCGAGCGGCTGGGGGTGCGGCTGACCTATTTCATTGAGGAGGATCCCCTGGGGACGGCGGGCAGCGTGAAAAACTGCATGTCCCACCTGGGGCGGGAGGACTTTCTGGTCATCAGCGGGGACTGCGTCTGCGACCTGGACCTGACCGCCCTGCTCCAGTTCCACCGGGAGCGGGGTGCGGAGGCCACCCTGGGCCTCTACCGCCACCCAACCCCTCTGGAGTACGGACTGGTGCTCACCGGCGAGGGGGGAAAGGTGGAGCGCTTTGTGGAAAAGCCCGGGTGGGGACAGGTATTCACCGACCAGATCAACACCGGCATTTACCTCCTCTCCCCCGCCGCCATGGACCGGGTGCCGGAGGGCGCGGTGTGGGATTTCGGCAAGGACCTGTTTCCCGCCATGCTCCGGGAGGACGCTCCCCTCTACGGCCTGCCTTTGGAGGGCTACTGGCGGGACATGGGGGACTGTGGTGCCTATCTGAGCTGCGCCTGCGACGCCCTGACGGGGAAGGTAAAGCTGGACCTGGGTCTGCCTAAGCGGGCGAGCGGGGTGTGGTCGGCACAGCCCCTGCCCGACGGGCTCAACCTGGTGCCCCCCTGCTGGATTGGCGAGGGGGTGTCCCTGGGGGAGGGCTGCCTCGTCGGTCCCCATACCGTGCTGGAGCGAGGCGCCCGGGTGGGGAACCGGGCCATGGTACAGCGGTCCATTCTTCTGGAAAACGCCGCCGCGGGCCCCCGAACCACTTTGTATGGGGCTATTCTCTGCAAAGGCTCCTCCGCCGACCGGGGAGCCGTCCTCAACGAGGGGACCGTGCTGGGTGAAAATGCCCTGGCGGAGGAGGGCGCGGTACTGCTGGAGCGGGTGCGCCTCTGGCCCGGGCAGACCGCCCCCGCCGGCTGCCGGCTGGCCCGGTCCATCACCAGCGGGAGCCAGAAGGGGGTGCTGCGCTTCGGGGACAATGGAACCATCCGGGGGGTGCTGGGGGAGGACCTGGGCCCCGAGGCCCTGCTCACCCTGGGCAGCCTTCTGGGCGCGGAGGGCACGGTGGGCCTGGGCTGCTCCGCCACCCCTGGAGCCGGTATGCTGGCCCGGGCGGCGGCGGTAGGAGCCGCTGCCGCCGGGAGCGATGTGTTGTCCCACTCCCTCGACAGCCCCGTTCAGGGAGCGGGAGCGGCGGCCCGCTTCCAGCTGCCCGTCTCCCTCTTCGTAGAGGAGGCGGAGGGGACGGTTTACCTCCACCTCTTCGACCAAAGCGGCCTGCCGCTGGGCCGGGCCCGGGAGCGAAAGCTGGAGCACGCCCTCCTCCAGGGGGAGGCGCAGCGGG
The DNA here is from genome assembly GCA_022793355.1 of Lawsonibacter sp. Taxonomy (GTDB): domain Bacteria; phylum Bacillota; class Clostridia; order Oscillospirales; family Oscillospiraceae; genus Lawsonibacter. The sequence goes on from JAAWCR010000190.1 coordinate 2,440, forward strand.
TCCGCGGGGACAAGGTGGGCAGTCTGCGCCGGATGGACTACAGCCAGGAGGACTGGGCACGGCAGACGGCGGAGGAGGCCGGCCTGCACCGCCCCTATCTGCGGCGGCTCACGGCGGCGGTGGGGGACGCCACCCCGGAGGACCGCTGCCTGCGGGCGGCTCTGTCCGCACTGGGCTGCAAACTGGAGCGGGAGTGGCGGCCCGGCATCGTGGCCTTCCACGCCCAGCGCGGCGGCTTCTCCCTCACCGCCCAGGACGAGCGGGGCGCGATGGCGGACCCCGCTCAGCTGCTCACCCTGATCGCCCTGATTGAGATGGAAAACGGCTCGGGAAAGGTGGCCGTTCCTCCGGCGGCCAGCGCCGCGGTGGAGCTGGTGGCGGCGGGCTACGGCGGCACGGTGCTCCGCCTGGACCGGGACGGAGAGGACGCCCGAAAACTCTACGCCACCCAGCCCTGGCTGCGTCAGGCTCCGGCGGCCGCCGTGCGCATCTGCGCCCGGATGGCGGTCTCTGGACAGAAGCTGGAGGCCCTGGTGGCTAAAACCCCCCGCTTCTCCTCCTGGCGGAGAGAGGTGCCTCTATCCTCCGACCGTGCCCGGGTAATGCAGGCCCTGGCCCGGGAGCACGCCCGCAAGCCCGCCGGGGAGGGACTGCGCATGCGTACCGGCAGCGGCTGGGTCTACCTCACCCCTATCACCCGGCGCTCCGCCCTGCGGGTCATCGCTGAGGGCCCCGACCTGGAGCTGGCCGCTGAGCTGTGCGACTTCTACGCCGGCCGGGCGGCAGAGCTGGACAAGGAGCTTTCTGAGCAATGTGCCCAACAAGAGGACAATTAGGGGGACGTTTGTTCTTCTGAAACGTATAGTATACTTTTTAAGAGAAGTGTGGTAAACTATAAGAGCTTTATTGTGTTCTTCTCCTGTAGGCGGCCTGTGGCCGCCCGTGAAACAGGCTGAACTGCGGGCGGCCACAGGCCGCCCCATACACGATTTAAACGCAGGGGGCCGGAAGTTACCTTCCGCCCCGGCGTCTAAATATATCCCCCCGCGCCTCCACCCGTAACGCAGACGGGGGACAGGCTTGGGGAACCAAGACGGAATCGCATCGAGAGGCGAAGGGACCGCGCACTCAATCCGGCGAGGCAGGGCCGGGGCGGGGCAGTCCTTCGTCTGGACGCTTTGCTTTGATGCGTTCTGTCCGGCAAAGGGTCCGCTGTCCTCAGCGGCCTGACTTTTCAGACCCTTTCCCTGATTCAAACCGGTCCGCCGGATGCGGCGGGCCCTACATAACACGAAAAAGGAGTTATCATGGCAGAAAAATTAAAAATTATTTCCCTTGGCGGTCTCAACGAGATTGGCAAGAACCTCACCGTCTACGAATACGGCGGCGACATCATTGTGGTGGACTGCGGCATGGGCTTCCCCGACGACGACATGTACGGCATCGACGTGGTGATCCCCGATGTGAGCTACCTGATCAAAAACCAGAACAAAATCCGGGGCATCTTTATCACCCACGGACACGAGGACCACATCGGGGCGCTGCCCTATGTGCTGCGCTCCATTAACGCCCCCATTTACGCCACCCGCATGTCCGCGGGGCTGATCAAGCTGAAGCTGGAGGAGCACCGCCTGCTGGACCGGACCAAGCTCATTACCTGCGAGGCGGGCCAGGTGGTCAAGGCGGGGCGGTTTACTGTTGAGTTCATTCACGTGAACCATTCCATCGCCGATGCGGTGGCCTTCGCCATCAAGTGCCCGGTGGGCGTCTGCGTTCACACTGGCGACTTCAAGATTGACGCCACCCCCATCCAGGGGGGCATGATGGACCTGGCCCGCCTGGGCGAGCTGGGTAAGGAGGGGGTGCTGGCCTTGCTGGCCGACTCCACCAACGTGGAGCGCCCCGGCTACACCCGGTCCGAGCGCAGCGTGGGCGCCTCCTTCGACGGGCTGTTCCGGGGGTGCGAGGAGCGTATCATTGTCACCACCTTCGCCTCCAACGTGGACCGCATTCAGCAGATTATCGACGTGGCCGCCCGATACGGGCGGCGGGTGGCCGTCACCGGCCGCTCCATGGAAAACGTGATGAAGGTGTCCACTGAGCTGGGCTATATGAACGTCCCCGACGGCATCCTGATGGATTTGGCCCACATCAAGTCCCTGCCCAAAAACCGGGTGTGCATCATCACCACCGGCAGCCAGGGCGAAACCATGTCCGCCCTCACCCGCATGGCCTTCAACACCCACCGCCAGGTGGATCTGCTTCCCGGCGACCGGGTGATTATCTCCGCCTCCGCCATTCCCGGCAACGAAAACGCCATTGGCAACGTGGTCAACGAGCTATACCGCAAGGGTGTGGAGGTGATGAACGAGCGGGAAATGACCCTCCACGTTTCCGGCCACGCCTGCCAGGAGGAGCTGAAAATTGTACACGCCCTGGTCAAGCCCAAATTCTTTGTCCCCGTCCACGGGGAACAGCGGATGCTGCAAATCCACAGCAAGCTGGCCCAGCAGATGGGGATGGAGCCCAACCATATCCTGATCAGCGACATTGGCCGGGTGATGGAGTTCACCCACAATTCCGCCAGACTGGCGGGCACGGTCACCGCCGGGCAGGTCTTTGTGGACGGCTACGGCGTGGGCGATGTGGGCAGCGTGGTCCTTCGGGACCGCCGCCACCTGGCCGAGGACGGAATGATCGTGGTGGCCCTGTCCATGTCCGGGGAGGACGGCTCTCTGGTTTCCGGCCCGGACATCATCACCCGGGGCTTTGTCTACGTGAAGGAGTCCGAGGGCCTGTTGGAGGAGCTGCGCCAGGTGGCCCTTGAGGCCCTCCAGCATGTGGATACCCGCTACGCCACCGACTGGTCGGCCATCAAGGGGGCCATCAAGGGGGATCTGTCCGGCTACCTGTACAAGAAAACCAAGCGCTCCCCCATGATCCTGCCTGTTATCATGGAGGTATAAAAATCAGGGACCGGAATTTCCGGTCCCTGGCCTTTTTGTTATCCGGCGTAGGGCTTATCGCTCTCGATGAACACGCCCTGTTCCTGGGAGTAACCCACGTTAAAGCCCAGGGCCGCCCCCAGGTCGCGGAGCTTGAAGTAGTTGTAGCCGCCACCGGCGTCGTCTACAAGGGTAATGGCAATCATGCCCACCCCTCTGCCGTTGAGCTGGATGGACTGCAAGCCGCCGGTGTAGGCCCGGTCGCCGGAGAAGGGGGTGGTCATCTCAGCACCGGTGGAGGTGTAGGCCTGTCCTGTGGTGACGGAGATGGACTTACTGGCGTTGTCGTAGCCCACGGAGAACTGCGCCTTGGTGCCGTTGAGAACCTGAGCCATGTCACGGAGCTTGATGTAGTTGGTGCCGTTGCCGTTGGCGTCCACCAGGGCATACATCTGGAACTCAACGGCCTTGCCGTCCACGGTGACGGTCTGGGTGCTGGCCTTGGCCGTGCCGCTGGTGGGGATCTCAATGGGAGGCGGGGCGAGCTCAGATTCCGTGGGCCCCTTGGGCGGCTCGGTCGGGACAGAGGGCCCCTTGGCCTCGGCGGCGTTGTAGGCGGCCTCATCGACCTGAAAATAGTGATAGGTCCTCCAGTAGGAGTAGTCATACTGAGGATAGTAGATAACCGTTCTGAATTCGTAAAGCGCATTGACGCCATTTTCATAATACCAATCATCCGCTA
>JAAWCR010000191.1 GCA_022793355.1 Lawsonibacter sp.
CCCCCCGGCCCCAGGCCGATTACAATACCACCACCCTGACGGTGCGCGGCGACCGCGCCTATCTCACCGGAGGCGCCCATGAGGTGGCCTACTTCAGCCAGGTTGACGAGCGCTGGGCGGAGGAACCCTACGGCTCTGACCACATCGGCGGCTACGGATGCGGCCCCACCGTGATGGCCATGGTGACGGCCACCCTGGCGGACGCAGACACCGACCCCGCCCAGATGGCCGAGCACTGCGCGGAACAGGGCTACTGGGCCAGCAAGCACGGCTCCTACCGCACTATTGTCCAGGGAATCGCGGAGGAATACGGGCTGATGTGCACTCCGCTCTCCCCTGAGGACGCCTCCCAATCCACGGTCATCCAGCACCTGTCCTCCGGACAGCTCATTGTGGCCCTGGTCGGGCCGGGACACTTTACCAACAGCGGACACTTCATCCTTCTGCGGGGCGTCACCCTGGACGGCAGCATATTGGTGGCGGACCCCGCCAGCCAGGAACGCAGTCTGATTGCCTGGGACCTCTCCCTGATTCTGGAGGAGCTGTCCCCCCATCGGGACAGCGGCGGCCCGCTCTGGGTAATATCTTCCAATTTTCTCTGAAAAAAGTTCCCCCTGCCGGGCAGGGGGAATTATTTATTTTCCATAGAAGGAGTTTTCACCGGCCAAGCGCCGGTTCAGCCGCCGGTCGAACTCCAGCACACGCTCCAGCAGGCGGCGGGCGCTTCCCACCTGGTTCACGTAGGTGGTCTCCCCTTCCCCCTCCGGGGCGGCTCCGCCGGCCAGGGCCAGCACCCGCTCTCGTTCCTCCGTAGGCAGACTGCCCAACCTGTTCTCAATGGCCTTCTTGACTTCCTCCAGGCCCAGGATGGGCTCTTGGCGCATAGCCACCAGCAACCGGACCGAAACGTCGTCTCCCCGGTCCATCGCCTCGCCCAGCTGCTGGCTCAGATCCATTGTCTCCACCAGGAGGTTATATTTCCTTCGCTCCAGCACGGTCAGGTCCAGCCAATCTCCCTTTGTCATGCCTGATTCTCCTGACTGCCTGACTTCTCTGCGGTGCGGAAAGCGTCCCGTAGATCGGCCAGCATGGGGCGCAGCCGCTCCAGCGCGTTTTTGTTCCGACCGATTTTGATACGTCCCAGCTCATAGGTAAAGTAGTCGTACAGCCGGGTCAGGTCATGGCTGATGGGATACTGGTGGTCCAGCGTTTCGTCCAGATAATTTACAATATCCGTACACCGGTCCAGCGCCCCCTCAAAGGTAGGCCAATCCTGCCTGTCCAGGGCAATGGAGGCCAGCGTGCTGCGCTTGACCAGCTCGTCGTAGAGCAGCATGAGCAGCTCGCCCGAGGTCATGGAGTTGATGGACTGCTGCTTATACTGCTGATACCCTCGTGTATCCATATCGGCTTATCCTTTCTCGCTGTCTTAGCCGCCGCCCATCAGGCCCGCCAGAGTGGAACTCTGAGAGTTCATCTGGTTGATGAGCACCTCCAGCCGGCTGAACTGGCTGGTATAGCGCTCCACCTGACTGGTCAGCTTATCCTGCCACTTTTCAATCTGGGTGTTCAGGTTGTCAATCTCCCTCTGCCAGGTGTTATCCATCAGGGACAGGGAACTCAGGGGACTGCCGGCCTGCTCAATGAGAATTCCCTTGGGCACGCCGGTGGTTCTGGCGTAGGCATCCAACTGGGTTTTCATGGACTGCATTACACCTTTCTCCCCGGTAAAGGTTTCGGTTACCAGATCAGGGTCGCTATCCAGGGTGGCGCGCAGCTTGCTTTCATCCAGAGTGACCGCCTGCACGCCGTCGGTGATGGAATAGCTGATGGTGATACCCATAGAGCGCAAGGCCGCCTCATTGCTTCCGGCAAACACATTGCGCATTTTGTCGTACAGGGCCGACAGGTTCCGGTCGTTGAACAGGATACCCTGCTTCGCCTTCTCCTCATAACTCTTGATGGCGCTCTCGGTCATACCTTCCCGCTCCTCGTCGGTGAGGGGCTCGTAGTTGGAGAAGCTGCCGTTGCTGGATTTCCGATAGGGCAGGGTGGTGTAGGCCGACTTGACCTCCGCCATCACGGCGTTGTACTCGTCGATCAAACCTTTAATGGTCTCCACAATTTTATCCGAGTCGGTCCGCGTCTCAAAGGTAATGGCATTCTTCGGCTTGCCGGCGCCGTCGATGGCCTCTTCCTTGCCGTCCTCGCTCTTGTAGCCGTCGAAAGTGTCCTTCATTGTGATGGTCAGCCCGTCGATGGTCACGCTATTGGAGCTGCGTGTCATGTTCTTGGTCTCGCCGTTGACAGTAACGGTGAACTTGGCGTCCTGGCCGGTGGTATAGTTCACGGTGGGCGCTTTACTCGGATCGAATTCCACGTCCTTGTCTCTCCCGCCGACCGTGGCCTTCATGCCGAACTCGGTCCGCTCGCCGCTCTTCAAGTCCTTGGCCTCAATCTGGCCCGAATACTTGTTGTAAGAGAAGCTGTATTGCTGCTGGAACGCGTCATTCAGCTTGTCGGCGACCTCCTGCATTGAGGTCTCCTTTGTGATATTGAACGCAGTTTCGCCGCCGCCATTGGGCATGGTAACCTTGAGGCTTGCAGTTTCACCGTCCCGCAGTCCGCTCAGGCCATAGGACTCGGCGAAGCTGCTGCCGCTGTTGTCGGCGATCTCGGTGGAGCCGAACATGGTCTCCGCCAGACCTCCGCCGATCTTAATTTCGCTCTGCGCGCCGGTATCCTTGGACTTAAAGAGGAAATTCTTTGTGGTCTGAGAGTAGCTGACCGACACGCCCGCCTGTTTATTGGAGTTGATATCGGCCATAATATCCGAAAGCTTGGCATCCTCGGTATATTTGCCCACCACCACGTCGTTGATTTTGAACTCATACTTGTACTTGCCCGTCTTTTCGTCTACGTCCAGAACCTCAACGCCGAACTCGTCCTCCACCTTAGCCGGGGACAGGTTTTTCAGCTTGTCGCCCAGCAGCTCCTTCAAGGTCTGGTTGGTATTCAGATAGCTGGTGGCCGTCTGGCCGATGCCCAGGGCCTTGCCCACATCGCTGTTAATCACCAGTTCGGAGCCCTCCTGCACCTTAAAATTCAGCTGGAGCTTCTTGGGATCCTCCGAGACATTCTCTACCTCAATCTTGTTGCGCCCAAACGCCTTCTGCACCGCCATATTCAGCGCCTTGGTATAATCCTTGGCATTGTACTCCAGGGGGTCGCCGTTCTCGTCCCTCAGCTGGTTGCCATCCGCGTCAAACAGCATTCCCATCGCCACAGAGGGCAGTTCAATCTGCTTGGTAACGCCGTCCAGGGTCAGGTTCATGGTCTCGCCGGCCAGATATCCTTCCAGCGACATATTGTTTACCAATTTGTCCGGGGCGTCGAAGGAGGTGATTTTATCCTCCTTGGCATTGGACAAATCCAGCCCCAGCGCGGAGGCCACATCCTTGCTGGCGCTCGAGATATACAGGCCGTTGCCCGCATTTCCCCGCTCATAGAAAGAGATTGTGCCGCCCAGCACCTCAACGCCAATGCGCTTGTCAGCCGTCTCCGTCTTGCCGCCGCTGAAGGTAATCTCCTGGTCGGCCAGCTTCCGCTCAATCAGCTTTCCCAGCGCCTCCTGGTCGCTGATGCCGGCGTTGTTTTCCTTAATCTCATTGATTGCCTCAACATCCTTCACCTGGTCGAACCGGATGCTGACCTTTTTGTCGCCATAAGTGACCGTCAGGCTGCCATTCAGCGCGCTCAGGGGGGTGCGCCCGTTCAAATCAATGGCTTCGCTGGCCTTGATGCCGTCCTCCGCCTTGTACATACTGCTGCCGGTCCGGTACTGGGCGGAGGTGGCCAGCTGGGTCACCCGGTCCAGGGAGATTTCGCTGCTGGTTTTCCCGCTGGCGGACACCCTGTCGGCAAACACGCCCAGCGGGTCCACCTTCACGCTGCTGTTAAAAAAGGCGGGAGAAGTCAGGTTGCTGCTGGAGTTGTATGAGGTGTATTTGCTGCTGAGGCCCACCAGTTTTTGAATAATGCTGCGGTAGGACTCCTGTTTCCACTCCACCTTGGTCGCTTTCTGGTTCAACTGGCTAATCTTGGTCTGATAGCTTTTGACCAGGTTTTCAATCATGCTTTCCGTGTCCAGGCCGCTGGCCAGGCCGCTGATCATGTTTGCGCTATTCATCAGGCTGCTCATGGTATTGCTGCTGCTTACGCCTCCGAGAGACGCCATAGTGATCGCTCCTTTCATTCTGTCTCTATATTTTCCACCAGTTTTGTGATAAATGAAGATAAAAATACTCTGTACTTTTTTATCGGCATGTAGTATGATTAAGTTAATAGTTCTCGCAAGAAAGATTTTACTGGGGGAGATCGCTTGTCCGCTATTATCACAATCACTAACCAAAAGGGCGGCGTTGGCAAAACCACCACGTCCAGCGCCCTGATGGACGGCCTGCACAACCGGGGTGCCCGGGTGCTGGGCGTAGACCTGGACCCGCAAGGCAGCCTGGGCTTCTGTCTGGGGCTTGACATTGACAACTGCGCCACCGTCTATGATATGCTCAAGGGTACCCGGAATATCCGGGAAGTCATCGTGAAGTCCACCTGCGGAGATATCCTGCCCTCCAACATCCTGTTGTCAGCCGCCGAGCTGGAGTTCAACCGCCCCGGCCGGGAATTTCTGCTGCGCAACTGCCTGGCTGAGGTGGAGGACGACTACGATTATATCATCATCGACACTCCGCCCGCCCTCAACGTGCTGACGGTAAACGCCTATGTGGCCGCAGACGGTCTGGTCATCCCCATGGCGCCCGAAATACTCAGCCTGCTGGGCGTATCCCAGATTCGGGAGACTATCGATACCGTCCGCCGGTGCTACAACTCCCGTCTGCGGGTGCTGGGCATCGTGCTGAACAAATACAACCAGCGATTTACTCTTAACCGCGAGGTGCTGGAAATGACGGAGCAAATCGCGCAGCAGCTGGACACCCGGGTATTCCAGTCCCGCATCCGCTCCGGCGTGGCAGTGGCCGAGGCCCCGGCCCACGGAGAGAGCGTTCTATCCTACGCCCCCGATTCCAAGGTCGCCCGGGACTTCCGCCTGCTCATCAACGAGATTATCCGGCTCTATCAACCCGCTTTCCCTAACTCCTGATACTTCGGAAAGGAGACATCATATGTCAGCCGCAAAGAAAAACGCCAAGGGCAGCAAGACCGCCCATGTACTAAACCTCCTCACCGCCCCGGGCGCCGCCAAAGAGAGCGCCGCGCCCGCCGGTGAGGAGACTGGCGCTGAAAGCGCCGTCCCTGATACCGCCGCAGCCTCCCGTCCCCTCCTGCCCCCGATTTTGGAGGTAGCCCAGGCCAACGATGACAATCTGTCCCAACAGATTCAGCAGGCCTTGGAGGAAGAGCTTCAGCCTGACGAGCCGGCTGTCCCGGCGGCGGTCAGCCCCCCTGAGGCGGAACACCAGCGAAACGATGAGGAGGTATCGCCCCCAATGGAAGAACAGCCAACTCCTTCCGGCGGAAAAATGAGCCAGGACGAAATTGAAAAGCTCCTCGCCGCCGCAAGCGCCCCCGAGGAGCCCCCCCCGCCCGCGCCCGAACCTCCCGCTGCCTCCGGTGGCAAAATGAGCCAGGATGAGATTGAAAAGCTCCTCGCCGCCGCAAGCGCTCCCGAGACGCCCCCCCCGCCCGCGCCCGAACCTCCCGCCGCCTCCGGCGGCAAAATGAGCCAGGACGAGATTGAAAAACTTCTCGCCGCCGCAAGCGCTCCCGAGGCGTCCCCCCCGCCCGCGCCCGAACCTCCCGCCGCCTCCGGCGGCAAAATGAGCCAGGACGAGATTGAAAAGCTCCTCGCCGCCGCAAGCGCTTCTGAGACGCCCCCCCCGCCCGCGCCCGAACCTCCCGCCGCCTCCGGCGGCAAAATGAGCCAGGATGAGATCGAAAAGCTCCTCGCCGCCGCAAGCGCTCCCGAGACGCCCCCCCCGCCCGCGCCCGAACCTCCCGCCGCCTCCGGCGGCAAAATGAGCCAGGACGAGATTGAAAAACTTCTCGCCGCCGCAAGCGCTCC
>JAAWCR010000230.1 GCA_022793355.1 Lawsonibacter sp.
ACGAAACCGTTGACGTCGGTGGCGTTTCTGCGGCAGTAAAGGCCGATGCCTACCATAACACCGAAGAACACCAGGAGCATAAGCAATTTAATCCCCATTTGACACAATCCTCTCTTGCGTCGTTTCTTTGACGCTTTGTACTGTTGAAGTGTAACGCAAAAAAGTGTTGAAGTCAAGAGGGAATTTTACAGATTTTTATTTTTCGTTAAATTCACAACACCGGCAGGGTATTACGCCGCGGTCATTGTCGCACGCCATAAGAAGATACCTAAAAGGGGTGCTGATGCACCCCTTTTATTCGTCATCAAGAATTATATCTTCCGCTTTTATCTGAGCCTCCTCCAGCAGGCGGCTAGCTGTGGGTACGTCCAGACGCCCTAAGGCCTCTAAAGCATCGGTAATTGAATTGAACAGCAGATGGTACAGCTTTTTGTAGTCGGTCATGATATATACCTCTTATCATATATATTTTATCTAGAATATACCATAAGAGGTTTCTTGTCAACTGTCATATAACTCTCTTATGATATATACTAAAGAGAGGGCATAGCGATGAAGGTTGTACGGTTCTGCCTAGCTGAATATTTAGATGCCAACAGCATCAGTCGGTATAATCTTGCGAAACGTACTGGAATCCAGTATCACGTCATTGACAGCTACTACAAAAACAAAGTTTGCCGCTTGGATAGCTACAACCTGGGCCGGATAATTGAGGCCCTGAACTGCCAGCTCACCGACATCCTCACCGTAGTGGAGGAATAAAACAAGCCCGCCTCCAAAATTGGAGACGGGCCTGTCCGCACCCTTGACACATACCATTCAGTATAGTATACTATGGGCGTGGAGGGCGCTGCTGTGCTTCGGCGGTTTGGCCCTGGAAGTTTAGTTTCTTAAAGGTCAAGAAACCGTCACTTGGCAGAGTGGCGGTTTCACTTTACCTTGACCTGGAGCGTTACCGTGTATCCACAAACGTGGAATGTAACCGTCAACGTCAAAGGCATGGGCATTCACCTCCTTTACAGAGGTGTAGCCAAACCGCCGCCGCTTTGCCAGCGCACCTTAGCGTCAGTCTATCAGAATATACGGCAGCTGTCAACAAAATGGGCCGTCCCGGTGGGGACGGCCCTCGCATTATGCAGCTTACATGGCTTCCTCGTCAATCACCTGAGCCTTGATAAGGTTGGTGGATCCGCTCCTGCCCAGGGGGACGCCGGCGGTTATGACCACGGTGTCCCCGTTCTGAACCAGCTTTTCCTTCAGCGCCACCTCGGCGGACAGGGAGAAGATACGGTCGGTGGAGTTGACCTCGCCGGTGAGGTAGGGGGTAACGCCCCAGGAGATATTCAGCTGCCGGCGCACCTTCTCGTGCATGGTGAGGGCGGCAATGGGGCAGGCGGGGCGGAAGCGGCAGATCATCCGGGCGCTGCGCCCGGAGTTGGTTGCGGTGAGAATGGCTTTCGCGTCCAAATCCTTGGCGGTGAGGCAGCAGGTGTGGGTAATGGCGTCATTGATGTTGGAGGCGGGGAGGACCCGCTGCTTCTGGAACTGCTTCCAGTAGTCAATGGCGCTCTCCGTCTCGGTGACGATGCCCACCATGGCCTGAAGAGCCTCCACGGGATACTTGCCCCCGGCGGTCTCTCCGGAGAGCATGACGCAGCCGGTGCCGTCGTAGACTGCGTTTGCCACATCGGACACCTCGGCCCGGGTGGGCCGGGGGTTGCGCATCATGGAGTCCAGCATCTGCGTGGCGGTAATCACCGGCTTGCCCTGCTGCAGGCCCTTGCGAATCATCTGCTTTTGCAGGATGGGTACCCGGGCGGCGGGGATCTCCACGCCCAGGTCGCCCCGGGCCACCATAATGCCGTCGGCGGCCTCCAGAATCTCGTCCAGGTTGTCCACGCCCTCCTGGTTCTCAATTTTGGCGATAATCCGCACGCCGTCCCCGCCGCACTCATGGAGGATTGCCCGCACAGCCTCCACATCGGCGGCCCGGCGAACAAAGGAGGCAGCGACGAAGTCGAAGTCGTTCTCCACACCGAAGCGGATGTCGGCAATATCTTTTTCCGTCAGGGCGGGGAGCTGGATGTGCACGCTGGGAATGTTGATGGACTTGTTGGCGGACAGGGTGCCGCCGTTCTCCACGGTGCAGATGATTTTTGTGCCCTCAATCCGGTCCACCCGGACGGCCACAAGACCGTCGTCAATCAGAATCTCCTGGCCGGGGGACAGCTCCTCGTGGAGCTGCGGGTAGGTGACGGACACCCAGCCCTGGTTGCCCACAACATCCTCGGTGGTGAGGGTAAAGGGGTCGCCCGCTTCCAGGGTGATGGACTTTGTGTCAAAGCCCTTGATACGAATTTCGGGGCCCTTGGTGTCCAGAATGGTGGCCACGGGCCGGCCCATGGCGTCCCGGACGGCCTTGAGCATGTTCAGCCGGGCCAGGTGCTCGGGGTGGCTGCCGTGGGAAAAGTTGAACCGGGCCGCGTCCATGCCGGTGCGGATGAGGGTGCGGATCATGTCCTCACTGTCCACCGCAGGGCCCAGAGTGCAGATAATTTTCGTTCTTCTCATAATGATTACCTCCTTCGGGTATCTTTTGTTGATTCCTTTTGTACGCCCCTATGTTACAGGAAAAAATCCGGATTGAATAGGGGAGAATTTCATAAAAATGTAAGCGGAGCGGCAAAAAAAGTGTGCTGTCCCTCCAAGAAGGACAACACACTTTAAAATTATATTATTAGTCTCCTGCCATAAATTCCCCATCACTATAACCTTCATCATACCCATGACTGTGGCCCTCACCGTAACCGCGAGTGTGGCCCTTATCATATCCGTGACTGTGGCCTTCACCATACCCAGAACTGTGGCCTTCGTCATATCCAGAATTGTAGCCCTCATTGTATCCTTCGCTTAGGCCTCTGTTTTTACCTGCAATATATCCCTCCTGCCAAGCTCGTTTTGCGAGAATAAATGGACTGACTAACTCCAAATCCTCTTCAGAAATTTTAAGCAAACCGCTCCATTTCTCTGCTATATATTCTTCGATTTGGGTCTGAGATAGTATTTTGAGCTGTTTTGGGTGTATATAATACTTTTTCCCAGTAATAAGGATTAGATATTCCTGTTGAAGCATTGCATCTAATAATTGTTCACGATTTTCCCTGCGCTGTCTCCTTCTATTTAACTTGCGCACTCTCCTTAACTCTAGTTGTTTTTCTCTATCCACTTGTTTTCACCTATTGTCACATTATTACAGAACTAGTCTGTCTATTTTCATTTAACACATTTTGGCCCCCGCGGGGATTTTGTCGTCCAGAATCAGGAGGTTGAGCTGTTCCTCCCCCTTCTCGGTGTGGACGGCGGAGATAAGCATGCCGCAGGACTCCTGCCCCATCATCTTCCGGGGGGGCAGATTGACGATGGCCATGAGGGTCTTGCCAATCAGGTCCTCGGGCTTGTACCATTTTGCGATGCCGGACAGGATCTGCCGGTCGGTGCCGGTGCCGTCGTCCAGGGTGAAGCGGAGAAGCTTTTCGCTCTTTTTCACCGGCTGGCAGTCCTTCACCTTCACGGCCCGGAAGTCGGACTTGCAGAAGGTGTCGAAGTCCACCTTCTCGGTGAGCTGCGGCTCGATCTCCAGAGCGGGAAGGGCGGCTTTCTTCGCAACCTCGGCGGCGGCTTCCAGCTGCTCGAGGGCCTTCTCCGCGTCGATACGGGGGAAGAGGTTGTCCCCCCGCCGGACGGTGACCTCCGCAGGCAGAGAGCCCCAGGCGGCGCTGTCCCAGGTGGAGCACTTCTCACAGGCACCAACCTGCCGCAGCACCTCAGCGGCAGAGGTGGGGATGAAGGGAGTGAGGAGGATGGCACAGATCCGCAGGGTCTCCAGCAGGTTGTACATCACATGGGCCAGCCGGAGGCCGTTGGCCTCCATGCCCTTGGCCAGCACCCAGGGGGCGTTTTCGTCGATATACTTGTTGGCCCGGTCGATCACCTTGAAAATCTCGCTCAGGGCGTTCTGGAAGGTGAAGTGCTCCATAGCGTCCTCGTAGCGGCTGCGCAGACCGGCGGCCAGACCGATGAGCTCGGCGTCGCAGGCGGTATCCCCCGGTTTAACCGCCACACCGAAGCAGTTGGACTGGGCACAACACTCCGCAAGTCGAAGCTCCTCCTCGGACGGGCCGCAGCCGTCGGGCAGCTGTCCGCCAAAGTATTTGCCCACCATAGAGACAGTACGGCTGAGCAGGTTACCCAAATCGTTAGCCAGGTCCACGTTAATCGTCTGAATCAAGGCCTCGTTGGAGAAGTTGCCGTCAGAACCGAAGGGGAAGGTGCGCAGCAGGAAGAAGCGCAGGGCATCCACCCCGAACATCTCGGCCAGAATATAGGGATCCACCACATTGCCCTTGGACTTGGACATCTTTCCCCCGTCCAGCAGCAGCCAGCCGTGGCCGAACACCTTCTTGGGCAGGGGCTCGCCCAAACTCATGAGCATGGCGGGCCAGATGATGGAGTGGAAGCGGACAATCTCTTTGCCCACAAAATGGACGTCGGCAGGCCAGAACTTCTCATAGTCGTTATACTGGTCGTTGTCATAGCCCAGGGCGGTAATATAGTTGGACAGGGCGTCCACCCACACATAGACTACGTGCCCCGGGTCGAAGTCCACCGGGATGCCCCAGGTGAAGGAGGTGCGGGAAACGCACAGGTCCTCCAGGCCGGGCTTGATGAAGTTGTTCACCATCTCGTTCACCCGGGAGCGGGGCTCCAGAAAGTCGGTGTCCTCCAGCAGGTGCTGGATCTTGTCCGCGTACTTGGACAGCTTGAAGAA
>JAAWCR010000020.1 GCA_022793355.1 Lawsonibacter sp.
AGCCGGGGCTACGGGGCTCTGCTCCACCCCCTGGTGGACTCCAAGGGCAACTTCGGCAAGGTGTATTCCCGGGACATGGCCTACGCCGCCAGCCGGTCCACCGAGGCCCGGCTGGACCCCATCTGCGCCGAGCTCTTCCGGGACATCGACCAGGACACGGTGGACTTTGTGGACAACGACGACGGCAAGATGAAGGAACCCACCCTGCTGCCCACCACCTTCCCCAATGTGCTGGTGTCCGCCAACAAGGGCATCGCCGTGGGTATGGCCAGCGACCTATGCGGGTTTAACCTGGGCGAGGTGTGCGACACCACCATCGCCTTCCTAAAAAACCCGGGCCACGATATTATGTCCACTTTAAAGGCCCCCGACCTGCCCACCGGCGGCGAGCTGCTCTACGACGCCGCCGCCCTGGCGGAGATATACCGCACCGGCCGGGGTTCTTTCAAAGTGCGAGCCAAGTGGCGCTATGTGAAGGAAGAAATCCTCATCGAGGTCTACGAGATCCCCTACTCCACCACCAGCGAGGCCATTCTGGACAAGGTGTCCGAGCTGCTCAAGACCGGCAAGCTCAAGGAGATTGCCGACATGCGGGATGAGACCGACCTGTCCGGCCTGAAGCTGACCATCGACTTAAAGCGGGGCGCCGACCCGGAGAAGCTGATGGCCAGGCTCTTCAAGCTCACCCCTTTGATGGACAGCCAGTCCTGCAACTTCAACATCCTTATCGCCGGCTTTCCCAAGGTGCTGGGAGTGCGGGAAATTCTGGAGGAGTGGACCGCCTGGCGTATGGAGTCGGTACGCCGACGGGTATACTTCTCCATGAACAAGAAGAAGGAGAAGCTGCATCTGCTCAAGGGCCTGCGGCGCATCCTGCTGGACATTGACCGGGCCATTCAGATCATCCGGGACACCGAAGAGGACGCGGAAGTCATTCCCAACCTGATGATTGGCTTTGGCATCGACCAGGTTCAGGCGGAGTATGTGGCCGACATCCGGCTGCGCAACATCAACAAGGAATATATCTTAAAGCGCACCCAGGAGGTGGACACCCTCTCCGACGAGATCGCCGACCTGGAGGATATCGTCAGCTCCCCCAAGCGGGTCCAAAAGATTATCGTGGATGAGCTGGCCGATGTGAAGAAGAAATACGCCGTCCCCCGGCGGACCCAGATCGTTTACGACCACATGGACGAGCCCGTGATGACCGCGGAGGACGAGACCCCCGATTACCCCGTCCACCTGTTTTTCTCCCAGGAGGGGTATTTGAAAAAAATCACCCCCCAGTCCCTGCGGATGGCCAACGAACAGAAGTACAAGGAGGGAGACGGCCCCTGCCTGCAATGGGAGGCCTCGAACAGGGACGAGCTGCTGGTGTTCACCGACCGGCAGCAGTGCTACAAGACCCGGCTGGCCGACTTTGACGACACCAAGGCCAGCGCCTTGGGGGACTATCTGCCCTCCAAACTGGGGATGGACCCGGAGGAGAAGGCCCTGTGGGCCTGCTTGGCCGGGGACTACACGGGACATGTGCTGTTCTTCTTTGAAAACGGCAAGGCCGCCCGGGTGGAACTGGCCGCCTACCAGACCCAGACCCGGAGGAAAAAGCTCACTGGGGCCTACTCCGACAAGTCTCCCCTTGTGGCCGCCTTCCTGCTGAAGGAGGACTTTGAGGCGGCGGTCGTCTCCACCGAGGGGCGCTGTGTGGTGTTCCACACCGCCAGCCTAAACCCCAAGTCCACCCGAAATACCCAGGGGGTCAACGTCATGACCCTGAAGCCCAAGTATAAGGTGGCCCGGGTGCTGCCCCTGGAGCGCACCCACATCGCCAATCCCGCCCGCTACCGGGCCCGCTCCCTGCCCATCGCTGGCGCCCTCCTCAAGGAGGAGGACCGGGGAGAGGAACAGCTCACCCTGCTGTAAACCAAATAAAAGGGAGGAATCCCCGTGAGCGACGTTCACCAGCTGACCGCGCTGTGCCGCGGAAAGCACGTCTATATCCAGACCCACAACTTCCCCGACCCGGACGCCATCGCCTCCGCCTTCGGGCTGCAGCGCCTGCTGGCTGCGTGCCAGGTGCCCTCTGCGCTGTGCTACGACGGTAAAATTGACAAGCTCAGCGCCTGTAAAATGCTGGACACCTTTCACATCCAGATGTTCCCCTACCGGCAGCTGCGGCCGGATATGCGTGAGACGGACTATGTAATCTGTGTGGACGCCCAAAAGCAGAGTGGGAACATAACGGATTTTGTAGGGGACGAGGTGGCCTGCATCGACCACCACCCCACCTTTGTCCCTATGGAGTACCGCTATCGAGACATCCGCCCCACCGGGGCCTGCGCCACCCTCATCGCTCAATATTACCAGCAGCTGGGCCTCACACCAGACACGGACACCGCCACGGCCCTGCTCTACGGGCTGAAAATGGACACCTTGCAGTTTACCCGGGGGGTGACGCAGGAGGACATCTCCGCCTTTGCCTTTCTCTTCCCCCTGTGCGACCAGGAGACACTGGCGCGGCTGGAACGGAACAATATGGAATTCAACGACCTGAAAGCCTACGGCGCCGCCATTGAGAGCATCGTGCTCTACGACAAAACCGGCTTTTCCAGCGTCTCCTTCCCCTGCCCCGACGCCCTGGTGGCCATCCTCTCCGATTTTATCCTGGCCCTCCAGGAGGTGGAGGTGGCGGTGGTGTTCTCCTTCCGGGAGGACGGCATCAAGTTCTCCGTCCGCTCCGAGGACCCCCGGATTCACGCGGGCAATCTGGTCCACAGCGCCCTCCAGGGGCTGGGAGACGGCGGAGGCCACGCGGAAATGGCCGGGGGGCTGATTCGCCTGGAGGCCGTTCCCAAATTGGGGCGCTACCCCAACGACGCCATCCGGGACGCCTTCTTAGCGGCCCTTTCCATACAGCGGCGCGCAAATCGCGCCCCCGAAGCTTCTCAGGAGGACCCATGACCAAACACACAGCCCCCCGCCTGGCGCGGGACTACCTCTGGATTACCCTAGGCTCGGTGCTCTACTCCCTCAGCTTCGACTGGTTCTATGTACCCAACCAGCTGGGCTTCGGAGGGCTCACCGCTTTGGGCATGATCCTCAACTACCTCTCCCCCGCTGTCCCCATTGGCACGGTGGTGCTGGTGCTTAACATTCCGATCTTTATTTTGGGGTGGAAATTTTTGGGCGGGCACGCCCTTGTTTCCTCCCTCTTCGCCATGGCGGCCACCTCCGTTCTGGTGGATTTGTGCGCCGCCCTGTATTCCTTCCCCCCCATGGACCCCATGCTGGCCGCCGTCTTTGGCGGGGTGTCGCTGGGCGCTGCCCTGGGCATGATTTTCTCCAGGGGGGCCACCACCGGGGGCACCGACCTGATTGCCCGGCTGCTCAAGCTGCCCTTCGCTTGGCTGCCTATGGGCAAACTGGTTATGGCGGTGGACCTGACCATGCTGCTGGCCGTCTCGGTGGCCTTCCGCAGCCTGGAAAGCGCCATGTACGGCATCATCGCTTTGTATATCACCACCGCAGTGATGGATCAGGTGCTCTATGGCCTGGACCGCTCCAAGGTGGCCTATATCGTCACCTCCAGCCCCCGCCCCATGGCGGCTGAGATTGACAGGCAGCTGGACCGGGGCGTCACCTTCCTCCACGGAGAGGGCAGCTTCTCCGGCCAGGACAAGCTGGTGCTCATGTGCGCCTTCAAGCAGCGGCAGATCGTCCCCCTGAAAGCCCTGGTCCACACGATGGACCCGGAGGCCTTTCTTATCGTCTGTGACGCCCACGAGGTTCTGGGCCAGGGCTTCCGGCGTTACCAGAAGAATGACCTGTAGGGCCCCCCACCCAATTTATAAAGGAGTGCTTATTTATGACTGACTGGACCAAGTTGACCAAAAACCTGGAGGAGCGGGGTTTTATCCCCAAGTGTTTCGCCACCAAAAAGGAGGCCGCCGACTATCTGGACGGCCAGATCGACGGGGTGAGCGTGGCTTTCGGCGGCTCTATGACCGTGCAGGAGATGGAGCTCTACCCCAGGCTGGCCGCCCACAACAACACCCTCTGGCACTGGGACAAGGCCGGGCTGGAACAGGCCGCCTCCACCGATGTGTACATCAGCTCGGTCAACGGTCTGGCCGAGACCGGCGAGCTTATCAACATTGACGGCACCGGAAACCGGGTGGCCTCCACCCTCTTCGGCCACCAGCGGGTCTACTTTGTGGTGGGACGAAACAAAATCGCCCCGGACTACGACGCCGCCCTGTGGCGTGCCCGGAACATCGCATCCCCCAAGAACGCCCAGCGTATCGGCGTACAGACGCCCTGCGCCGCCAAGGGGGACAAATGCTACGACTGCAAGAGCCCACAGCGCATCTGCCGGGGACTGGTGGTGCTGTGGGAAAAGCCCAAGAGCATTGAGACCATGGAGGTTATCCTCATTGACGAGGATCTGGGCTATTGACGCTTCATCCACAGGGCGCGGCGGCCCCTGCGCGCGCGCATGAAGCAAAGAAGGTGAACTTTTTGAAAACGCGTCTGCCGGCCCTGCTGACCGCCGCCGCCCTCCTCCTCACCGGCTGCTCCGCCCTTCTGGAGCGGGACTACTCCTCCGTTACCGCCCACAACGCCGCCCCCGCTACCGAGGGAGACCCCTCCATCCTACGGGCGGACAGCTATCAGGAGCTCGTCAACGCCCTGATTTATTTCGTCAGCGGCGGGATGGAGGAGGGCACCATCCGGCTGTACACCGACACGGAGAATGTGGAGCTCTTTCTGTCCGACGCCTGCCTGGAGGTGGTGCAGGAAGACCCCTTGGGCGCCTACTGCGTGGAGTTTATCAAATACACCGTGGACCCGGTAGTGACCTACTCTGAGGCCCGGGTGAATATCACCTACCGGCGCACCCGGGAACAGGTGGCCTCCATCGTTCAGGCCACCGGCACCGCCGCCATCCGCAGCGAGCTGAAATCCGCCCTGGCCTCCTTCGCCCCCGAACGCACCTTGCGCATCAGCTACTTCGACGGAGACGAGAGCTTTATCCGGGATCTGGTGGAACAGGCCTACTACGACGCTCCCGCCTGCGCCCTGGGCATGCCGGAGGTGGAACTGTCCATCTACCCCAACAGCGGGCGGCAGCGCATCGTGGAAATTATGCTGCGCTACCCCTTGGAGCTCTCCGAGCTGGAAAAACGCAGGGAGGATCTGTCCCAGCACCTGGACACCCTGGCCTGGGACCTGGCTGGCCGGACCCGGCTCCCCCTCGCCGCCGCGCAGGCCCTGCTGGATCTGGGGGAGTACGACCCCCAGGGGGGCGCTACCGCCTGGGACCTCTTCGGATCCGGCGCCGCCAACAGCGAGGGGCTGGCCCTAGCCTACGCCGCCCTCTGCCAGCAGCTGGAGCTGCCCTGCCATGTTGCCCAGGGCATGCGGGAGAAGGAACCCCGCTTCTGGAACGTGGTACAGACGCAGGAGGGCTGGCGGCATCTGGACCTGTCCGCCATGGGGACGGACGCCCCGGAGGGCGGGCCCTTTTTCACCGATCCGGAGTTCCGGGAGCTGGGTTATCTGTGGGAAGAGGGCTCCTTCCCCGCCTGCGCCGAAGAGTAGGGATAGCCTGCCAAATTCTTACTCTTTTGTTACATCCCTTGCAAAGGAGGACAAATTTAGGTATAATGGGCGGTGATCAAGTACCCAGAAAGGAGCGCTGCCCTATGAAACGACACAAACGCTGGCTGGCCGTCCTAGCGGCCGCCGCGATTACCCTCTCCATCTCCTCCGGCCTGGCCGCCCCTGAGACAGAGCCTTTTGCCGATTTCCGTATTGACGCCGCCGACATGGATATCCTGGACCGCACCATCACCGTGGACCTGTACCGGCGGCAGGACGGCGCCTTTCAGGCGGCCGACCATGTGGAGTACGCCTGCCGCGTCAACCGGGTGACCGAAGACGCCAGCTTCTATATCCAGCCCTCCAAAGACGGCGTATGGGCTTCGGTGGATTACCTCACCGACCTGGACGGAGATGGCTCCTATGAGCTGCTCGACGGCGGCGAGGACCCGGTTTGGGACGTTCTCGACCTGCGAGGCGGCCTCGCCCCCCCCTCAGAGGGAAGGGACGCCCCGGCCCTGGCCAACGCCCAGACCTACATTCTCTCCGGCGAGACCCTGGCCGGCCGCTTCCGGCAGGCCGTTCAAAGCCGCTCCACCGGCAGCTCTCTCTCCCTGGACATGGGCCAGGAGCCCGTCTCCAGGCAGGAGTATCCCCTGTGTATGGTCAAGCTGCACCACACCGACCCCGCCGGCGGCGAGCACTTCACCCAGACCTACTACCTGGAGCTCTACGGCACGGTGCTCGTCCCCCCCGACATCTCCCCCGACGATTGGTACTATGAAGCGGTGAAGTTTGTTCTGGCTCAGGGCTATTTCTCCGGCACCGGCGACGGGCGGTTCGCCCCCTCCGATCCGCTTACCCGGGCTCAGCTGGCCCAGGTGCTGTGGACCATGGGCGGGTCCCTCAACGCCAAAATGCCCCAGTTCTCCGACGTGTCCCCCACCGACTGGTTTTACCAGCCCGTGGCCTGGTGCCAGCAGGAGGATCTGATTGTGGGCTATGACTCCGCCACCTTCGCCCCCCAGGACCAGCTGTCCCGGGAGCAGATGATAAGCATCCTCTTCCGCTACGCCCGGAACTCCGGCGCTGTGCTCCGTATTACCTCCGACCTGTCCCAGTTTTCCGACGCGGCCGACGTCTCCCCCTGGGCCCTGGACAGCATGCGCTGGGCCGTGACAAACGGGCTGATTCCCACCTCGGAAACCGCCCTGTGCCCCGGCGACACCGTCACCCGGGCCGATCTGGCCGCCACCCTCTACTCCTACCAGATGAACCTGGGCTCCCTCTATTGACAAGCTCTGGCCGTCCGGCGATGGATAACATCGCCGGACGGCCTCTTTCTGTTTAAGGATTGGAATATTTGTCCAAACTATCCATACAATGAAATTATCCATCCCCTCTGAAAGGAGCAATCCCTTATGACCCAGTCTGTTCGTAAATCCTCCCCCCGGCGGGATGCCCGGGAGGCGGAGCGCCAGGAGCTGATGAGCTCCCTGGCCCACACCCGTGCGCTCATCAATCAGGCCTACGGCGGCTTCAACACCGCCAGCGACGGAGATCTCATTGAATCCTTTGTCTTTGAGATCAACTCCCTCCAGGCCCGGTACAACTATCTGCTGCGCCGGGTCAAGGAACTGGAGGGGGCCACATGACCCCCCTGCCTGGATATGTGGCCTGGTGCCTGGCCGGCCTGCTGCTGTGCGCCGCGCTGCTCCTCCTGCGCCGGCCGGCAGCCCGGCTGATCCGGCTGGCCCTGCGCTCCTCCGCAGGGCTGGCCGCACTGGCCCTGTTTGCCCAGGTGGGCCACCTGATCGGCGTGGATCTGGGCGTCAACCTGATCAACGCCTTTATCCTGGGACTTCTGGGCGCTCCCGGTTTCGCCCTACTGCTCATGCTCCAGTGGACGCTGCGTTAAAATTCGGCCCTACATATCAAACCGCTGTGCGGACCCGGACGTCACTGCCCGGGTCCGCACAGCCACGCCTACCCCGTCTGCCGGTTCTCTCCCACCGCCTGCTTCAGCATATTTTCCGCCAAAATGCCGTAGCCGCGGGTGGGGTCGTTGACCAGCACATGGGTCACCGCGCCCACCAGACGCCCGTTCTGTAAAATGGGCGATCCGGACATCCCCTGCACAATGCCGCCGGTGGCCTTCAGCAGTCCGGGGTCTGTGACCTGGAGCATCATGCTCCGGGTCCCGTCCCCCTCCGGGTACAGGTGGGTAATCTGAACGTCAAATTCCTCCACCTCGTCCCCCCGGATGTTGGACAGAATCGTGGCCGGACCCTCCTCTACCTGGTCTCGGGCGGCCACCTCCACCGGCTCCACCTCATTGCCCACCGTCTCCCTTGGCATCTGACCGAAAATTCCCAGGTTGGTGTTGGCGTACAGTGTGCCCAAGTCCCTGGTCAGGTCAAACTGGCCGTGGAGCTCCCCAGGTGCGCCGCTGGCCCCCCGCTTCACGTCGGACACGCTGGCGGGCATGATGCTGCCCGACTCCAGGGGCATGAGCATGGAGGTATCCACGTCATTAATCCCGTGGCCCAGTGCGCCGAACACACCGCTGGACGGGTCATAGAAGGTCATGGTGCCGATGCCCGCCATGGAGTCCCGCAGCCAGATCCCCAGCTGATAGACCCCCTGGCTGTTCTCCACCGCCGCCGCTTTCAGCTGCAGCTGCCGCTGGCCCCGCACCGCCTGGATAGTCAGGGGCTCATCCTCGCTTTGCGCCACCAGGGCCTGGACCTCCTCGATGGTGTCCACCTCGCCGCCGTTGATGTGGGTAATCACGTCGCCGGTTTTCAGCCCGCAGTCCCGGCCCGGGTAGGAGGCCCCCGCCTGCGTCTCCACCGGGGACAGGCCCACCACCAGCACGCCATCGGAAAACAGCTTGATTCCCACCGCCTTGCCCAACGGGATGACGGTGCGCCCCGCCGGCTGGCGGGACAGCTCTACCGCGGCAGAAGCCGTTATCGCCTCCGGCCGGGCCCTGCCGGCCAGCAGCGGCAGCGACAGGCACACCGCCGCCGCCAGTACGGCCAGGCCGAACACCACCGGGCCTTTCTTTTTCTCTTCTTCCAAAATTCCACCCCCTTGCCATTGTCAATAAAAAAAGAGCGGACGGACTTTACCCGTCCGCCCTCTCATTATGGCCGGAGTTTTTATGATTCAACCATGGGGAGGAATCCCACCCTTTCCAGCGCTCCCGGCGCCGGCTCTGAAATCGCCGGGCCAGAAAAATTGGGCTGGCTGAGAGATGGAAATTTGGAAAAATTTACAGCTTCTCCTCCCACTCCTGCTGGCGGAAGCCGGTGAGCACAAAGCCCTCCCCCACCAG
>JAAWCR010000021.1 GCA_022793355.1 Lawsonibacter sp.
CTATCTGGATTACATCCACGAAAATATCCCGGTGGAGCAGTCCCTGGAGTATCAGGTCTACCTCTCCGGCAGCCACACGGTGCGGGACTATATCGAGACTCAGACCGTCTACTATTACTTCAACTTTGTACAGGAGCCTGTTCTGCGCTGGAGCGACTACGCCGCTCTGCGGGCCATTGCCGGCTATCGGACGGTGGAGCTGAAAGAAGGACAGTACCTGTTCCACTGCATGACCTATCTGGAGGATGTTTTGAAGTCCTATCAGGAGCCCCTCACTTTGGGGGATGTCACCCTCCGGCCCGGGGGCGTGTATACCGAGCACCTGTCCCAGAGCGGCGGCACCGTCAACGGGCGGGGCTACATTCTGGTGGTCCCGGACGAAGCGGTGGAGGGGCTGGAGGTTCACCACTGGGCCTACGCCGCCAAGACGGCTCAGCCGGTGACAAGGGAGCAGTTTTATGACCTGTGGGACATCAACGAGCGCACCAGCTCCGGGATTGCCAGTAATGCCATCACCACCAGGGCCCAGGAGGAGTCGGAGGTGGCCTCCCAGACCGCCCTGTGCGTCTTTCCCCTGTTCTACCTGGCTCTGGCTCTAACCATGACCGCAGCCACCATCCTCACCATCCAGCAGCTCAGCGAGAGCGAGCGGTATAAGCGGCAGTTTTCCCTGCTGCAAAAGCTGGGCATGAACCGCCGGGAGATGGCAAAGGCTCTGCGCACCCAGTTTGCAATCTACTACGCCCTGCCCGCCGTGCCGCCGGTGCTCATCGGAGCGCCCTTTATCCTCCACTTTGCCAGCCTCCCGGAACCGGGGGTGATGGTGGGGGCCTCCAGCCCGGCAGTCATCCTCTGCGCCGTCCTGGCCGTATTCCTCCTTGTCTACACCGTCTATATCCTGCTGGCCTACACCAGCCTGAAGCGGAATGTGCTGCCCGTGTGAGTGTGGAGGGATTGTCTTTTCCCTTGCGGTATCCGGATTTCTGTGATAAAATGGAGAAAACGTCGAAGTCTGGAGGCGCGTGCTATGAATGATTACCCGTCCGATTGGAATTCGGTAGAGGAACAGACCCCCCAGATTCCGGAGGAACCGGAATATCCGCTGGCGGAACCGCCCAGGCCCCGCCGTCGGCCTGCGCAGGAGGCTATGCCGTCCAGGCCCGGGCGTCGTGGCGGGGACGGGCTGAGCAAGCTGGCCCTGGCGGTCTCCGTGATCGCCCTGGCCGTGGCGGGAACCGCCCTCTTTTTCTCCCTGCGAGGGGAGGAGGAGACGGTTGAGCCGCCCCCGGCCCCGCCGGAGACGGTCACCTTCCAGTTTGGCGACCGGACGCTGACCCCCCTGGAGGGCATGCCGGTCAACCCCTACGACCGCTCGGCCTTCACCCAGGACAGCCAGGGCCGGATTCACTATGAGAAGGACGGCAAGCGGGCCAAAACGGGGGTGGACGTGTCCACCTACCAAAAGGACATCGACTGGCAGGCGGTGGCGGCGGACGGCATTGAATTTGCCATTCTCCGCCTGGGGTACCGGGGGTACACGGAGGGCGGCCTGTTTATGGACGAGACCTTTGCCCAAAACCTTCGGGGGGCTTCCGACGCCGGACTGGAAGTGGGTGTGTACTTTTTCTCCCAGGCTATCACCCCGGAGGAGGCCGAAGCGGAGGCCGCCTATGTTCTCAATGCGGTCGCGGGGTATGAGATTGCCTACCCCATCGCCTTCGACTGGGAGCCTGTCGCCCCCGGCCAGGGGGCCCGCACCGACGGTCTGGACAACGGCGCCCTGACCCGGTGCGCCGATGCCTTCTGCGCGAAGGTAAAGGCGGCAGGCTATCGGCCTGCGGTTTACTTTAACCAAAGCCTGGGCTATCTCCGCTACGACCTGCGGGAGCTGACGGAGTATGACCTCTGGCTGGCGGAGTATGACAGCAAACCGGATTTTTACTACCACTTTGATCTATGGCAGTACACCCACACCGGCCGGGTGGCGGGAATCGAGGGAGACGTGGACCTGGATTTGGATCTCCGATAGAGAAAAAGCGGGCTTTCAAAACGAAAGCCCGCTTTTTTAGATTGCCTAATGATACGGGTTCTCCCGGAAGGACTGTATTTCCTGCCAAATGTCCTGGGCCATTTTTTCCACCAGGCCGAAGTCCACATGGGGGTTGTAGATGGCCTCCAGGTCGTCGTGCATGGCTTTGGCCTGGGCCAGGGAGTCCACCGCCTCATCCGTCAGCGCTGCGGACACCTTCCTGGCAAACCGCAGCCGGGGACGACTGCGCCGCAAAAGCTCACCGTCTGCCGCCGTATCCAGCCGGATGCGGCGGTAGGACTTGCCTGGAAACGGTAGGGTGGGTGAGGCGGTAAGAAAGGCCAGCCCCAGCTGTGGAATCAGCAGATGGGCCAGCCTGTCAGGGGCCATAGGGTCAGGGCAGGCGGTTGTGTCATACCCGTTGTCTATGGCGCCGGCCAATAAGTGGAGCAGCAGCTCGTGAGCCAGCCCGCAGCTGTCGAACAGGACGTACGCCCGGTCGCACTGTGCAAGGGCGGTGTCATACAGGCACAGCTCACCCCTGTGGGTGATCGCGCCAAGAAAGCGCTGCTTTACCTGGCCTGGGGCGCCCGGTTTTTGCCGGGGAATCTCCCGGGACAGTATGCCCCTGGCCCGCTTGGCCAGCTTTTGGGACAGTGCGTCGGTGAGCAGAGCGGCCCGCTGGTCCTCCACAATCTCCGCCGCAGCGCCCAGGCACCGGTATGCCCGCTGGTAACACCCCTTGTAACCGGCCATGCAGTCCATGATGGCTTCCTTCAGTGGCCATAGAGCCTCTTTGTCATAACACTCCCCTATATTGATGTACCGTTCTACCGCCCCAGGATATTTGGGCTCTACCACGTGGGGCGTTGTGACCTAAGGACACGGGACAAGCTATATTGTGTCCGAGCGCAACTTTCGGTTGCCGCCCTATGTATTATCCAACATGCGATTGATGACAGACTTTTAAAGGAGTATTGCCTTGCCCTGCGAAAAGAACTGTTTGCCATAGTAAAATCAGAGGCTGGATAGGATTGATTTGATAAAAGCACCCTTGGATTGTTGTTGTGAAAGTGTAGTTCTGCTATAATTGTCTCATCGTTAGATCATGGAGGAAAATATATTGAATTTACTTGAACGGCCAGAGTACAATTTTTTAAAGACTGACCCGCGTCTCGGGAAGAATATTATTTTCCTCACCTATGGAGGCAGCTATGCCTACGGAACTAATGTGGAGGGCTCTGATATTGATATCCGGGGCTGTGCTTTGAACAGTAAGGCAGACCTGCTGGGTATGGGTCAATTTGAGCAGGTGGTGGACACAGAGACGGACACTACGGTGTACGCATTTAACAAGTTACTCACCTTGCTAATCAGCTGCAACCCCAACACCATTGAGCTGTTGGGCTGCAAAGCGGAACACTATCTTGTCCTCACTCCCATCGGAAAGCAGCTGCTGGACCGGCGCAAAATGTTCCTCTCCCGGCGGGCGGCCATCTCCTTCGGCGGCTACGCCAACCAGCAGCTGCGCCGCCTGGAGAACGCCCTGGCCCACGACGCCTACCCCGCCGAGGCCAAGGAGCGGCACATCATGGGTTCCTGTGAGAATACTATCTTCACGTTTCCGGAGCGCTACCGCAGCTTTACCCCGGCACAAATCAGGCTGTCTGTTGCCCAGGCGGACGGCGGGCCCCAGGTGGTGGCGGATATCCATATGGAACAGGTGCCCCTGCGCACCCTCACTGGCATGGTGAGCGAGCTGGTAGAGATCACCCGGAATTATGACAAAATCCATCACCGGAACAAGAAAAAGGACGACGCCCACCTGAACAAGCACGCCATGCACCTGGTGCGGCTCTACCTCATGTGCCTGGATATCCTGGAGAAGGAGGAAATCGTCACCTACCGGGCGGCGGATCACGGCCTGCTGATGGATATCCGGAATGGGCGCTATCAGAGGGAGGACCACACCTTTGATTCCGCTTTCTATGATTTGCTCAACGGCTTGGAAAAACGGCTGGACTACGCCAGAGAACATACATCCCTCCCGGAGGAGCCCGATCTGGCCCGGATTGAGGCGTTCCAGATGGAGGTTAACGAGAGGGTGGTGCGGGATGAAATTTGAGATTCCCTCCGGAGCACAGAAAATCCTTCAAACGCTTACCGATGCCGGCTATGAGACATATCTGGTGGGCGGCTGTGTGCGGGACTTGATCCGAGGCGTTGGCCCCCATGACTGGGATATCTGCACTTCTGCCCGCCCAGAGGAGACGGAGAGCTGTTTTGCTGGGCAGCGGATTATTGAGACCGGCTTGAAACACGGCACTGTCACCGTTTTGGAGGACGGTGAGCCCTACGAGATCACCACCTACCGCACCGAGGGCCCCTACTCCGACAGCCGCCGCCCGGATTATGTAAAGTTTGTCTCCGACCTGAAGGCCGACCTGGCCCGGCGGGATTTTACCATGAACGCCATCGCCCTGGGACTGGACGGCAGTTTGCGGGATCCTTTCGGCGGCGCAGGGGATATCCAAGCCGGAGTGATCCGCTGTGTGGGAGAACCCACCCAACGGTTCCAGGAGGACGGTCTGCGGGTGATGCGGGCTTTGCGGGTCGGGGCGGTGTTTGGCTATGAAATCGAGGAACAGACCGCCCAGGCCATTCATGAAAACCGCCACATGTTGGAGCACGTGGCGGCGGAGCGGATCCATGTGGAGTTGTGTAAGCTGTTGGTGGGGGAGAAAGCCGGGGACATTTTGCGGCAGTATCCGGATGTATTCTGTCAGTTCTGGCCCCAGCTGGAGCCGCTGATCACTTTGGAACAAAATAACCCCTGGCACTGCTGGGGCGGCTGGGAGCACACCATCCACGCGGTGGAGGCGGCCCCGCCTGAACTGATCTTGAGACTGACTATGCTCCTCCATGATATTGGCAAGCCGAGCTGTAAATCTACTGACGAAAATGGAATTGACCACTTCTACGGCCATCCAGCGGTTAGTGCAAAGCTGGCCGATGAAATGCTCCAGAGCCTGAAATTTGACAACAAGACACGGGAGCGGGTGGTGACGCTGGTGGAGTATCACGACGTTCAGATTCCAAATCGGGAGCGATCCGTCCACAAGTGGCTGGGGCGGTTAGGCCCGGAGACCTTTTTCCAGCTCCTGGAGATCAAACGGGCGGACGGTATGGGGCAGGCTTATGAGCTGGTGAAGGATCGGCTTGCCGAACTGGAGGAGATGAAGTCGAAAGCGGAGGAGATTATTGCCCAGGGACAGTGCGTTTCGCTGAAGGATTTGGCTGTGAATGGACGGGATGTGATTGCCGCCGGTATCGCCCCGGGCCCGGAGGTGGGACGGGTACTGGACAGGCTGCTGGAACAGGTGTTGAATGGAGAAGTTTCCAACGAACGTGAAGTCTTACTAAAAGTTGTTGGCATAGGCAAAATTGCGACTTTTAAGAGGCGAAAATAGCGAATGTGCTTTTTTATCGCATTTATAAATGATACTTTCATATATATTTTTGAGGCACCATACTGGAAAGTGCTCCTTGGATGGAGCAGTTAAATTGTGTTAGCAAATATTTCAGGGGAATATCTTAAATCAAAAGGATTTGGTGGATACCAAACGGTTAGTCGAGAAATTTTATATAGTGGTTCTACTTGATTGTGCCAAAGGTGCCTTCGGCCTGGATGGAGCGGTTCGTGCGCAGCAGCGCTCCGTGGATACCGTTAAGATTGGAAAGAACTTCTTTGTGGAAGCGGTCAGTCCTTCATTCAAACGGATGGTACGGTTACCCATCCCCTTGGAGCACTGGCCACTTTTTGTGACCAGCACGGTTCCCTTTTCGGGCGATATTTTTTTACTGCCCTGTTGTCTGCCTATGCCCGGGTTTTCTTTTCTGCGTATCCAAGGGCTTTGAGGAAGGGGGATTCGCCGCTGGGGCGTAGCATTGGTAGGGAGGAGAGGCGCTGTTCAATCTTCTCCTCCGGCCAGAGCCGGAGCAGGATGGCCAGATACACTGCGACACGGCCGTCGAACTCGTTTTCCGGACGTGTGAACCGGACTTCAATTGTCTCTTGGAGCTCGGGCGTACAGGGGATGGAGAGCCCGGGCATACAGACGCTGGACAGTGCCCAGGAGAGCGCGCGCTGGAGCTGTGGAGGGCCCTCCGCCTTGATCCACAGCTGACTCAGCTTGCCGGCAAAGTCAGGGACAAGGCTGTGGGGAAGACGGTCGCTTTCGTCATATCCGGACCAGGCCACCGCCCAGGCCGCGGCGAAGATGCACAAAATGTCGTCCTGATCCAGCAGCTTGAGCAGAATAGAGAAACTCTTGTTCAGCGGTTCGGTAGGCTTCGCGTTGGCGGAGAACCTGCCTTGGTATGCGGTCTGCATCATAAGCAGCGCCCCGGTGATGTACTCCTGCCGGTCCGGGCTGCGGAGCAGATTCAAAATACTGCTGGGATCCGGCTTTCCGCGGTCCTCCAGATAAATATTGAGCCAGGCGTCGGAAAATTCATAAATGTAGTTTGGGTCCAACTGATAGAACAGGGTTTCTTTTACAATTTCCCGATAGCGGGGCCCGTATTTGGAATGCAGGATGGTTTTGAACACGTTGATGGGAGAGGAGTGGAAATGTCTGATTCGGTTGATGCTCTGCTCTTCGATGATAATCTGGCGGATGGCCGCATCCAAAATATCCTGGCTGATGGGGATCTCACTGGCGATACAGTTGGCCAGATGCAGGGAAACGATATTGCGATGCTCCTGGTCCGGTGAGCCCGGTTTCTGCGGGCTCTGGGAGCCTTGGAGGCTCTCTTTCAGCAGATACTCGACCAGAGGCCTTGCCTGACGGCCAAGGAGCACTGCGGCCAGAGGAACTACCTCCAGCCACTGGGTCTCGTCCAGATGGGCCTTCAGGTGGGAGACTGCGTGATCCATGTCCTCCGGAGTCCAGCCCTCCACAACGGCCTTAGCGGTCAGATACTCCTGAAAGCTCAGATGGGAAAATTCGTAGGAGGGAACCAGCTTTCCCCGCTCGTTTTTCTCCAGGCCCTGCTGGATTAGCAGGCTGCTGCGTTCCTCCACCTGGTCGATGAAGTTGGAGGGGGAGACGGTGGTGTAGCCCAGAAGGTCGGGCATGGCCCTGCGGGCCTCCCTGATACACCGCTCCAGCTGATCCCGGGTGATTTTCTGTTGGCCGTTCAGCGTCATGTAATGCGCAATAAAGGCCAGCTGAGGCTCTGTTTCATCCAGATCCAGTCGGTGATGGGCGGCAGCGTTCCAGGTGACCAGCAGAAGCTTGATTATCTCCTCATAGAGCTGGCACCGCTTGGTGGGCAGATAGCCGATCCACCGCTTGACAAACAGCAGGGTGGTCAGAAGCAGCGGGTTGTTGGCCAGGGCGGTAATTCTGGGGTCCTTCAGGATAATGTCGCACACCTTGCTCGAGTCCGTTTGGGCCTGGGTGGGGTTGTCTAAAATGGCCTGATGCCATCGAAGGCTGAGTTCCCGGACCTGCCTCGAGCTCAGGCTGGCGATGGAGTACTGCTCACAGTAGCTGGTCAAGGTTCCGGCCACCGCGCGAAAGCCGGTTTCCCGGGAGGTAACCAGAAGGCGAACATGGGGGTAGATGGCGACAAAGGTGCGCAACTGGTCTACAAAGCGGATTCGATGCTGCTCAGAAGAGATCTCGTCCAGACCGTCAATCAAAAGCAGGACGTTTCCGGTTTGCAGGGCGTCCTCCACCAGAGCGCGAAAGGCCCACCTATACCGGGTAATCTCCGCGCGCTGAACAATGGAGGCGATAATTTCCGAAATACTGTTGACTGCGGCGGCGCCCAGGTCGCGACAGCGGATGTACACAGGGAACCAGTCGCGCTCAGGCAGGCCATCAGCCACCTTGGCCCTGCGCTCCGGATAGGCGTAGGCCAAGGCAATCCGCCGGATCAGGGTAGATTTTCCACCCCCCGGCCGGGCCAGGATTGCGGCCCGGCTGGTATGGTCAAGAACCTGCCGGATGGGAAGACGCTTGCGGGGTGCCCCCGCGCTGTGGTCGGTGCTTTGCAGAAAGCTCAGCGGGACAAAGATGCTCTCCAGCTTGACTTTGACCGAGCTTGCGTCCTTATCTGTGGGCATTCCCTCAAATTGGATATCGCCCAGCTCGGCAGCTAGATATTGGAAATAGGCCTGCCGGGCCTTTTTTTGATCCCGTACGATATCCGGCGTGGGCTCCAGATAGGTCAGGCCGGCAAAGACGGTGTCAGAAGACGGCTTCTCTTGCAGGAGCTGCTGCGCCACGCTGTCCAGCAGCTGATTTCCGTCGGCGTGGACCAGAGCGAAGTGGGTGGCCTTCTGGTGGGGGAATGAGGAGTAGTACAGCGCCCAGACCCAGCTGTGGGCCGTGACAAGCAGGTCGGCGCGGTCACAGAGAAAGAGCGGTTGGTCCTCCGGGCGGCGCACGGCATTGATGGCCTGATCTAGGGAACAGATCACCCGCCCCTGAACCAGCTCCCGGATGATATCGGACGGGCCCAGCAGGACGACTTCGGTTCCCGCTTGGGCAAGCCGCTTTGCCTGGGTCTCGGCGGCGGCTGTAAAGCCGGAGCGGGAGACAAAATAACCCACAATTCTGCCGCCGCTGTGCTCAAACACGCCCCGGGCAAGGTCAAGGGCCAGCGAGCCCGCGAATGCGTTGATTTCAGCCGTGCCCGGCTTGGTCTGCTGGGCGCTGCTCTCTACATAGGCGACCCGGTGTTCGGTGCGGTGGCGCAGGAGCATACCGGGCTGGGAGCTGTGGCCCTCCTCCGGCTGCCCAAAACCTAAGGCGTGAAATACGTCGCAGACCAGGTGGTCAAAGAGCTCTTTCCTGGTCTTGCGCCCGGTTGCCATAGTGATGATGCTCCGGGGCTCCAGCCTGTGCCCGACGCAGCCGGGGAATTGGGGCTTTTCCGTTTCCGGGGCCGGATGGACCGCAGCTGGGCCGCTCCCGGAGGGGAATGCCCCTTTCTGGCGGGGATTTTTGGCGCTATTTACCGCGTTCATCAGCGCTTTTTCCGCCTGGGCCTCGTCCTTGTCAAAGAGGTCGATGTAAACCGTTGTCTCATACAGCGGGTCCATGGGATAGTCCTGAACGCGCACGGGCAGAAAGAGCTCTCTGCGGCCGGTCAACGACTCGTTGAAGGCAGTCTGGAGTTCTTTTTTACAGTAGGGCGAGTCGGAGAAGCTCTTGGACCAGATTGCGATATACTTTTTGGAGTGGCGCAAAAATTCGTCCATCCGCGCGATAAAATCGTCTCCAGGCGCAATGTCCCACGCTTGCAAAAATACGGAGAAACCCTGTTCCTCCAGCGTGCCGGCAACCCATTTGGCCCAGTTCTTGTTCTCTTTGTTGTAGCTGACAAAAAAGTCCCTGTCGTCCATGCCTGGTGCCTCCTGTCTGTTTCAGAGGATTTCATTTGCTATTATATCCCATTTTTCGATTCATTTCAACAAACAGGGGCAGTAAAAAAATATCGCCCGAAAAGGGAACCGTGCTGGTTACAAAAAGTGGCCAGTGCTCCAAGGGGATGGGTAACCGTACCATCCGTTTGAATGCAGGACTGACCGCTTTCCACAAGGAAGTTCTTTCCGATCTTAACGGTATCCACGGAGCGCAGCTGCGCACGAACCGCTCCATCCAGGCCGAGGGCACCTTTGGCACAATCAAGTAGAACCACGCCTACGCCAGGACTCGGTGGAGGAGGCTAGACGGTCTGTTTTTGGAGACAGTCCTCTTCTCCCTTCAATACAAGCAGGGCCGCTCCTCTTCGGAGGGCCCCGCTCTCTTCTGACGCTGTTTTTTACAGTCCCTTTTCATATTCTGCATATTCTGCTCCATAAGTTCTCCTGGAGGTGATTTTAATGAAAGACCCTGTTTTAATCTTAAACGAATCCCGCACGCCGTCGTTCAAGGCTGATGACAAAATAGTTTACCAGACTGTTACTGCGTGGCTTTCAAAGGAACTCCAGAAATGACAAAATATCAATAAATTTACTAGGTGCCGTTTGAAAAACGGAAATATGCACAACAGTGAGGGATTTGTCTGGTAGCAAAAGACCCGCTGTTTGGCCGTATTGACATTTTTTAAACAAGCCCTAATTTATGTGCTGCTTCATATTATTCTGTTCATGCTTCATATGATTTAAATGCCTTTGTCATTTTATCGGCAAAGGCGTTTAAAATAATTCCTTGCCATGCGGCTGCTCATAGGGTATGATGATACCGAGCAGTTACGCCTTGAAGGAGGTGTAACAAATCCTTTGTGCGATCTATACACGACTGAGTAAGGAGGACGAAGACAAGCACCAGCCCGAGTCCGAGAGCATTCAGAACCAGAAGTCGCTGCTGACCCGCTACGCCATTGACCACGGCTGGGATATCTACTCGATTTTTTGTGATGAAGATTTTTCTGGGGTTGACAGTGACCGCCCGGACTTCAACCGCATGATCGAAGCGGCCAAACAGAAGAAGTTCCAGATCATCCTCTGCAAAAGCCAGTCCCGCTTCACCCGGGACATGGAACTGGTGGAAAAGTACATCCACGGCCTGTTCCCCATCTGGGGCATCCGGTTTATCGCGGTGGCGGACAACGCCGACACCGAGGTCAAGGGCAACAAGAAGGCCCGACAGATCAACGGCCTGGTGAACGAGTGGTATCTGGAGGACCTGTCGGAAAATGTCCGCATGGTGTTCGACCTGAAACGGCGGGAGGGCAAGTACATCGGCGGCTTTCCC
This sequence comes from Lawsonibacter sp., assembly GCA_022793355.1. GTDB lineage: Bacteria > Bacillota > Clostridia > Oscillospirales > Oscillospiraceae > Lawsonibacter. The sequence continues at coordinate 10,804 of JAAWCR010000021.1, forward strand.
ATATATGGCTACCGCAAGGACCCGGTGGACAAAAACCACATCATCCCAGACCCGGAGGCGGCGGAGGTGGTGCGGCAGATTTTCCA
>JAAWCR010000192.1 GCA_022793355.1 Lawsonibacter sp.
AACATGCCCTTCTTCATCTCGCCGCCGTACCAGGTGTTGAGGATGACCTGCTCGCGGCTGGTGATGTTGAAGATGGCGGCGGTCTCGGAGTTCAGGCCCAGCTCCTTGAAGTTCTCCACCTTGGCCTTGGAGGCGTTGTAGGAGATGAAATCGGGCTTGAAGTTCTTCAGCTCCTCCTCAGTGTGAGCGATGAACATAATATTAACGAATTGGGCCTGCCAAGCGACCTCCATGATAAAGCGGATGGCCATGCGGGTGTCCTGGTTGGTGCCGCAGAACACGTCCATCACATAGAGCTTCTTGTCGGACAGCTCCTGGATGGCCAGGGGCTTACAGGCGTCCCAGGCCTCCTGGGAGGCGGGCTTGTTGTCGTTCTTGAACTCGTCGGAGGTCCACCACACGGTGTCCTTGGAGTTCTCGTCCATGACGATGAACTTGTCCTTGGGGGAGCGGCCGGTGTAGATGCCGGTCATCACGTTGACGGCGCCCAACTCGGTCATCTGGCCCTTTTCAAAGCCCTCCAGGGCGGGGTCCATCTCCGCCTCGAAGAGCTGATCATACGTGGGATTGTATACAATTTCCTTGATACCGGTAATGCCATATTTCTCCAAGCCGTAAGTTTCCATAATGAATTCCTCCTTAAAAATGGTTAAAGTGGGTATCCATTCCGATCGCGGATTATTTTACCCTATTTTTCGGGGATTGGCAAGAGACAAGTGAAGGAAAAAAACTAAATGGTTAAAAGGGTCAAAGCGGACCCCGCAGAGCACGGGACAGTTGGGCAAATTGGGGAATAGACAGCCGCTCTCCCCGGACGTCAGAGGCCAGGCCGCAGGACGCAATGGCCTGTGCCAGCGCCTCCTTGGAGAGCTGGGGGCCAAAGGAGGCGGCCAGGGCGTTGAGCAGGGTCTTGCGCCGTTGGGCAAAGGCCGCTTTTACCACCCGGAAAAAGCAGGCGGGGTCGCTGGCCAGCGCCTCACGCTCCTCAAAAGACCGTGGAAACATTCGTACCACAGCGGAAGTCACTTTGGGGGCGGGAATGAAGCAATCAGGGGGTACTTCAAAGAGATATTCCGGAGCGGTATAATACTGGCAGTAGATGGAAAAGGCTCCGTAGTCCGCCGTGCCCGGGGCGGCACAGATGCGCTTGGCCACCTCCCGCTGAATCATTACGGTAATGGAGGAAAAGCAGTTTGCCTCAATGAGGGCAGTGATAGCGGGGGTGGTGATGTTATAGGGTAGGTTGGCGCAGGCGATGGGGTTCAGCTCCGCAAATTTTTCCCCAACCAGAGCGGAAATATCCGTTTTCAGAATGTCGCCGGAGAGTACCTCCCCATTGGGGCAGCCGGCAAGCGTCTCAGCCAGAATGGGCAGCAGGGCCCGGTCCAGCTCCACTGAGACCACCCTGTCCGCACGCCTGGCCAGCTCTCGGGTGAGGGGGCCGATGCCTGGTCCCACCTCCAGCGCCCCCGTGCCAGGGCCTGCCCCGGAGGCGGCGGCAATGTCCCGGGGCACCCAATCTGCAATAAGGAAATTCTGCCCCATGGATTTGGAAAAGCGAAAGCCATGCCTGGCCAGCAGGGCCTTGATTTGATGGATATCACATAGGTCCATTGTGTGCTCCTTTTTGATTTTTTATTGCAGGTTTCCGGATGATATATGATATATGAAGTACGGCGGCGTAATGGCATGTCCTGCTGAATATGCGCTTGGAATAGTTCGGCGCAGATCCCGCTTACCGTCTGTTTTACGAACATTATACCACACACCGGTAGGATTTTCCACAGTTGTGTCAACGGAAAAGCAGTTGAGTGTATTATAGCAGCGAAGGCTAAAAACGTATTTCTACAAAAGTTTAACGGATGATTACAAGCTGTGAGCGAAAAATACCTAAAAAAACGGCCCCCGGCCGTTCATCCTCCCATAAGGCAAAAAAGAAATGACCCTTGACTGTCCGTTTTGTAATCCGTTACAGTCAAGGGTCATTTCTGTTCTGTCTTATTATCTAACATCATATGGCTACCTCCGTTTCTATTAGATACGCTCAGCTGCACATCCGCCTGACAACCTCCAGTTCTTCTACGACCGCTATCATTTTGCCGTTATTACGGCCCAACTCCTCATATGTGAGGCCCTTGGTCGGATTCCCTTCGTCTTGCCCGCTGAATACGCCGCCTTGCGCTCACTGATTTCCGGTTGCCCCGGTCACGTTAGGGAGATACTCGTTTTACAGAACCCTGAAGCTTACTTGTCTCTCCCGGCTCCCTCTCATGGCCGATACGTTTAGATTTGATACAGAATGTTTTGACCTTGCACCCGGTTCTCAGTGGCTGGGGTTCCTATCTGTACATTGGACTCACCCTTCCTTGTTCTGGTTACAATTTATCACACTAGCGTAATTTTGTCAAGGTTTTTTGTTCGTTTTTATCAACAAAATATCCAGTCTGTTTTTTACGTTTTGCATAATTCACAAACCGCCCGTCCTTATGGACGGGCGGCGCATCACATTTTGTCCGGCTCCGGGTCGCCAGGCAGGGAGCAGAGAAACCGGTATTGCGGTTCCAGAGACTTCCACCCTTCCAGCACCTGTCCGGCCAGCTCCGGGCGAAAAAAGACGCCCTCACAGTTGCGCTCACAGGCAAAGCTGATCTGCCGCCGGTTGTACCAGGGGTAGAGCAAGGGGCCGGGATCGCCCTTGGGGCGCTTATACTCCTGGCCCTCCAGCCGGAACTCCCCCCGCTTCTCCACTGCCCGGGCCAGCTTCTCCACCGGCTTGGGGTCCCGGTCGATGCGGGCCCGCAGCTTAGCCATAGTCGAAGGCGCCATGTCCCAGCAGCCCATGCCGTAGCCGTAGTGATCGGGGGCCACCTCAAACCAGAAGCAGGGGATGGCCCCGTCATTCTCCCCCGGCCTGCGCAGGGAGAGCCACAGGTGATCCTTGTAGGGCCCCCGGCCAAAAAGCCGCCGGGCGTCCCGATAAATGCGGCTCACCTTGGGCTCCAGGCCCAGCTTGGGGCAGGCCGACTGCATCTCCTCCGCCAATTGGGCGGCCAGCTCCCGGGTCGGGCGGTCCACCAGCGCAAGAAATTCCTCCTTGTGGGCCTGAAACCAGCTTCTCTCATTGTTAAACTGTAGGTTCCACAGAAAATCTACCGCGCCCTGGGTATAACCTTGAAACATAAGTCTCTCTCTTTCCGCAGGCAGGGATTCCCGCCCCGGATGGAGCGGGAATCCAAAATTCAGCCTGCCATGTTATTGGGGTCCAGGGGTTTCAGTCCAGAATCCGAGGACGGCGGGGTCTCCGGGTCCACGGGAGCAGGGATCCCCGGGTCTACCGGGGGCTTAATTCCAGGGTCGGCGCCCGGGTCTGCAGGACCTTCCCCGCCCGGATCCACCGGCGAAGTGGTTCCGGGGTCTGACGGGTTGGTCGTGCTGGGATCCACGGTGCTGCCTGGATCCACCGGCGGGTTGGCGCCGGGATCCACCGCTGTGCCGGGATCTGCGGGCGGCTTGCCGTCCACCCAGGTGGTGGGGTCGCCGTCGGCGGGGTTGTAGAAATAGGTGTTGGGCCGCATCTTATAACTGCTGCTGCCCATCTCCTCGCTCTCCACCTTGGTGCCGTCCGCCTCATAGATAGTGCGCCAGGTCCGGGCCTTCCGGCCCCGATAGGCGTTTTGCTCCATATCCAGAATCAGCTCACCCCGGGGCACGCTCTCCTTGGGCTCGTACACCGTGGTGGGAGCCACCACGTCAAATACGCTGTTGGTGGGAACGGCATAACGGCCCGACACATTGGTGCCGTAAATCTGCACTGTAATAAACCGCCCCCTGCTGTTGTCGTAGGTCCAGGACTGAATCTTGATGGGGTAATCGGTATTGTTCTTAAACTTGAAATCAATGCCGCCGTCATATACTGTGGCATCCATGCCGTCAGGCACGTAGCCAACCGCGAACTGGTGGCACCGGCGCTCCACAATCTCCAGCTCCGTGTGAAGCACGGCGTAATAAAGGGTGGAGGAGGTCTGGCACACCCCGCCGCCGGGCTGCTGCTCGGACTTTCCTCCCACATAGACGGAGCCCAGCCGGTAGCCATTTGCTACTGAACGGGGGCCGGTGGTATCGTTATAGGAGAACACCTCGCCGGGGAGAATGATCTTCCCGTTGCAGGAATTGGCCGACAGGGTGACGTTGTACAGGCGGCTGGCCGCCCCGGTGACCTGGCTGGTCGCCTCGCCCAGCAGATCCTGAAACAGATGCCCCCCCAGATCCTCCTTGGTCACCTTGGGCTGAGTCAGGGTGACGGGGATGGAGAAGGTCTCCCCCCCCTTGGCCTGCCGGTAGGCGTTTTGCAGCTGCTTTACGTCAAAGTCCACCCCCACCACATGGTCGGTGATCTCCATGCTCTCCAGGTCCAGGGCGGCGTCCCTGGGCTCGCAGACCAGCTCCCGGTGGATAGCCTCGAAGTCGGGCTCCTCCCCCTCCCCCTGGGTAACGGCGGTCAGGAGAAGCTCACGCTCCATCTGCTCTCCCCCCTCGCTCAACAGCTGGACAAAGGCGTCCTGCCAAGCCTCCCGGGCGCTGAGTTTCGCCTCATCCCAATCCACCGCCGCAATGGGGGCTCCTTTGGTCATCTCCAGGCGGTCGCCCTTGAGCTCATAGGCGTGGTTCTCGTCACGGGAGGCCACCGCCTCCCTCATGCGGTCTATCAGGCCGGTTACAGCGGGGTCGTCCTCCGGAATCGCCAGAGGAACCTGGGTGGAGGCCCCCAGCATATGACTGAGGAGCTGAAAACCGCCGGTGAAAAAGTTCTCACGGCCGATCCGCCGGGCATCCTGAACGCTCTTCTCCACATCCACCCGTACCCCGGCACTGTCCAGCGTCTCCTCAAGCCCATCATAGCTCAAGGTCAGGATAACATCAGAAGCCCGCTGGTCCACAGCGGCTTCAATCTTTTCCCGGGCCTGCTCCACCAGCATATTGGACACGTCGATCCCCGCCACGCTCACATTGGGCAAAATCGCGTCCTTTCCGGACGCCCAGGCGCACACGCCCAAATAGGCCGCTGCCAACAGTGCCGCCACCGTGCCGGTGATGATCCAGGGCAATTTGCTCCCTCCGCCCTTTGCCACGCGCTGTCCTTCCATCATGGTCTCCCCCTGCCGGCCTGACGCCGAAATAATTTTTCTCTCTATGCCTGTATTTACACGATATGCGTCTCTTCTTTGCGCATCCAAAACACCGGTTTTATATTATACCACGACCTCCCCCATGAAACAATTACAGAATAGTTACAAGTCCGCTGAAAAATTCATCCAAACTGCCACACGGCCATTTACTTTTTTCCTCCGGTGCGCTATGATAGGGGAGAGATGGTTTCTTCACCAAATTTTAAGAAAAAATCAATTCCATTTTGGATTTTTTCTGGTATGATTAGGGTTACTATAATCGCGGGGGGTACAACATGGCTGACTATCAAGGAAATCAAAAAAACGACACTTTTTACTGGCTCATCGCCCTTGGACTGATTTTCACCGGCGTTGCCGCTCCTATAGGCGTGCTGATGATTGTGATGAAGATGCTGAGCGGGGGAAAGAAACGGGGCCGCCACCCCTACTATGACAGGCAGAACGGCCAGGGGCCTGCCGGGGCCCGGACCGCCTGGGAAACGCCCTCCTGGGAGAGCGCCTCCCGGACCGCTCCCTCCTGGGAGGAACCCCTCTCCAGGCAGGGGAGTGCCAAAGCCAGGAAGAAGAGCGGGCGGGACCCGCTGTCTGAGCTGGACGCCAAGGGCAAAAGCTGGGCCATCGCCGGCGGCGCCACCGCCGCGGGCTGTCTGCTGGGCTTCATTGGCAGCCTGAGCGAGCCGCTGTACTGGCTGCTGAACGGCGATTTCCCCTTCTTTATAGAGGAGCTGACCGGTCCGATGGTCCTGCTCTGCTGTGTGGCCGGCGGCCTGGGCTGCCTGTGGGCCGGGCTGCGCAAGCGCAAGCAGGCCCGCCGGTTCCGCAATTACATGGCTATGATCGGACGGCAGAACTCGGTGTCCGTCTCCGCCTTGGCCTCCGCCACCGGGCTGTCCCCCAGCAAGGTGCGGGACGACTTGGCCGACATGCTGGACTGCGGCCTGTTCCCCCAGGGCTTTCTGGACTACGGCGGGGACCGGCTGGTCCTCACCGGCGACGGCGTGTCCGAACAGCCGAAGCGGGAGGCCCCGCCTCCGCCCCCCAAGGCCGACGAGAACGCCATCCTGGCGGAGATCCGCTCCATCAACGACGACATTGACAACGAAAAGCTGTCCAGGCAGATTGACCGGGTGGGGGTTATCACCGCCAAAATACTGGACTATCAGAAGAGCCACCCGGAAAAAGAGGCCGAGCTGCACAGCTTTTTGAGCTACTATCTGCCCACCACCCTGAAAATTCTCCGCTCCTACGCCCAGCTGGAGGACCAGGAGGTGGCCGGGGAGAACATCACCGCCGCCATGTCCCGGATTGAGGGGATGATGGACAAAGCGGTGGAGGGCTTTGAAAAGCAGCTGGACCGCCTGTTCCAGGGGGACGTGATGGATATCACCACCGACGTGGAGGTTCTGGAGCGAATGCTGGCCAAGGACGGCCTGTCCGACCAGGAGGGCCTCACGCTGGGACTGTAATACCAAAGGCACGACCCCCGGCATCGCCGGAGGCCGTGTCTTTTTCCGCAAAGGCCGCATATCTTCCCCCGGAAAAAAATAAGTTGACAGGGGCGGTAATTGTGTGCTACACTAGCACACAACGTAAGGGAGTAGCCGGCGTGTCCTCGGATACGCGGTCCGGTCAACACACTGGAGGGGAAACCTCCTGGCCGGGTCTGAAATGTCGAGACTTACCTGTCCTGGGACAGGTGGGTCTCTTTTCTTATCCTTTTCCGCCAAGGAGGGACTTTTATTATGCAGTTATACGAGCTCTTTATCCTCGCGGTCAGCCTGTCTATGGACGCCTTCGCCGTGTCCATCTGCAAGGGGCTGTCCACCGGACGGCCACGGCTGGGGCACTGCCTGACCTGCGGAGGGTGGTTCGGCGGCTTTCAGGCCCTGATGCCCCTTATCGGCTGGCTGCTGGGAGTGCGGTTTCAGGGGATGATTGTCTCCATCGACCACTGGATCGCCTTTGTGCTGCTCGCCCTGATTGGCTTCAATATGGTGCGGGAGTCTCGGGGCGGCGAGGCGGAGGAACTGGACTGCTCCTTCTCCCCCCGGGCCATGTTCCCCCTGGCGGTGGCCACCTCCATCGACGCGCTGGCGGTGGGGGTCACCTTCGCCTTCCTTCAGGTGGATATCCTGCCCGCCGTGCTGTTTATCGGGGTGACCACCTTTATTCTCTCCGCCGCCGGGGTTAAGGTGGGCGCCGTCTTTGGCAGCCGCTTCAAGAGCAAAGCGGAACTGGCTGGCGGCCTGATCCTGATTGGAATGGGGATCAAGATTCTGCTGGAACACACCCTGCTCGCCTGAGCGCATAAATTTGCTTTTCTTTCCATATTATGCTATGATGTAAACTACTTTCCGCGCACTGCATTCCGCAGAACAGAAAGGAGCTTTGTATGAAAAAATCCGCAAGTCTGCCCCTGCGCCTGCTTATAGGAGTCATTGCTGGCGCTCTGCTGGGCCTGCTCATTCCCCAGGAGAGCGCCCTGCCCTTTGCCGAAGCAGCGGTCAACATCATCGGCACAGTCAAGTACATCCTGGGCCAAATCATCAACTTCTGCGTCCCCCTCATCATCATCGGCTTTATCGCCCCCTCCATCACCAAACTGGGCAGCAACGCCACCCGGTTGCTGGGGGTGGCCATCGTAATCGCCTATATCAGCTCTGTGCTGGCCGCGTTTATGTCCATGGGCGCGGGCTACGCCATCATTCCCCACCTGGCCTTCGCCTCCACTGCCGAGGAGGCCGCCAGCCTCCCCGTTCCCTTTGAGCTGGCTATTCCGCAAATCATGCCGGTGATGAGCGCCCTGGTCTTTTCGGTCCTTGTTGGCCTGGCCGCCGTGTGGACCCGGGCCAGAACCGTCACTGCGGTTTTGGAGGAGTTTCAGGAAATTGTGCTGGAGGTCGTGAAACGGGTCATTATCCCTATTCTGCCCTTCTTTATTGCCGTAACCTTCTATCAGCTGGGCTGGAATGGCTCTATCACCAGGCAGCTGCCCGTGTTCCTCCTCGCCATCCTGATTGTCATGCTCGGCCACTATATCTGGCTGGCCGTCCTCTACGGCGTGTCCGGGGCCTACGCGGGCCGGTCGGGCCTTGAGGTGGCGAAACACTACGGCCCCGCCTACCTCACCGCCGTGGGCACCATGTCCTCCGCTGCCACCCTGGCCGTGGCCCTCCAATGCGCCCACAAAAGCAAAAATCTGCGCAGCGACATGGTAGACTTCGGTATCCCCCTGTTCGCCAACATCCACCTGTGCGGCTCGGTGCTCACGGAGGTCTTTTTCTGCATGACCGTCTCCCAGGTGCTCTACGGCAGCCTGCCCTCCTTCGGCACCATGGCCCTGTTCTGCGTGCTGCTGGCCGTCTTTGCCATCGGCGCCCCTGGCGTCCCCGGCGGCACGGTGGTGGCCTCCCTAGGCCTTATCGCCGGCGTGCTCCAGTTCGACGGAGCCGGTCAGGCCCTGATGCTGGCCATCTTTGCCCTTCAAGACAGCTTCGGTACCGCCTGCAATGTCACCGGCGACGGCGCGCTCACCCTTATCCTCACCGGTTACGCGGAAAAGCACCACATCAAACAGGCCGACGCGCCTTTCTCCTGAAGCAATGGAACGCGGGCCCCCGGCTTTCGCCGGAGGCCCGCTCCTTTTAGTTTTCTCAGCCGTTTTCTGCCCGCTGTTCCACAAAAAGCGGCCCGGAGAGCCTTCCTCTCCGAGCCGAATGTCTGCCGGGTGTTACTTCTCGTCCAGCTCCAAATCGTAGCCCGCGCCGAATTGGAGATCCTGCACGGAGATATCCGGTTCGCGGGGCTGAGCCTGGGGGGGCGGGTTGAGCATGCTGCTGCTGCCCTCCAGCCGGCCGTTCTCCACAATCAGGGAGGCAGTGGCCACGTCGCCATGGATACCGCCGGTACGCTCCAGGCACAGGTGCTCCCGGGCGGTGATGTTGCCCTGCACGTCGCCGGCCACCCGCACCGCGTCGGCAGTGATGGGCCCCTGCACCATGCCGCTGGCGGCTACCGTAACGCCGCCCTTCATGTCGATCTCGCCCTCCAGGCGGCCCTCCACCAGAACGGTGCCCTCGCCGCGAATCACGCCGGTCACGGTGATCCCCTGGGCGATAATGGTGCTCTGCGCCTTGGGCAGAGGGGGCAGCTCGTCGAAGACCTCTTCCTCCTCAAAAGCCGGAGGCGCGACTGTCTCCTGCCTGGGAGGTGTTCCAAATAAACCCATAATTAACACTCCTTAATCATTGGGCCGGCTAAGCTCCGGCTCCGGAATCCGAAATGCACCACAAATTATAGCAAACTTTTCTCGCCGGCGCAAGTAGGAAAATTCAGAAAAGACATGTATCCGGCGGTAAAATTTTGGCGACTGTTCCCCGCTGCGCGCCAAGCGCCACCCATCTGACAAAAAGGAAATGACAAATCCCCAAAATAGGAGTATAATGAACTATCATTTTTTGCCGAAGGAGGTATCTGCCCATGGCCCGCTCCCCCCTTCCCCCCGCCGCAGGGAATCCCGCGCAGTTCAACCTGCCCCCCTCCATCCACCTGGTCCCGCTGGACCGAATCGCCGGCTTTGACGTCCGGCCCGGCTTTTACGACAGTAACGGCGCCACCGCCATCCCCGGCGGCGTAAACTTCACCGTCCACTCCCACAACGCCGCCTCCATCGAGCTGCTCCTCTTCCACCGGACAGAGGACGAGCCCTTCGCCGTTCTCCCCTTCCCCCAGCACTACCGCATCGGCAACGTGTACTCCATGATTGTGTTTAAGCTGAACATTGAGGAGTTTGAGTACGCCTACCGGGTGGACGGCCCCTATGACCCCAAGCGGGGACTGATTTTCGACCGGACCAAGTACCTACTGGACCCCTATGCCAAGGCGGTAACCGGCCAGAGCCAGTGGGGGGACGCTGTGCCCAGGGGCCAGCACTACAAGGCCCGGGTGGTCAAAAACGACTTTGACTGGGGGGACATGCCCCAGCCCCTGATCCCCATGGAGGACCTGATTATTTACGAGCTCCACGTCCGGGGCTTCACCAGAGACGCCTCCTCCGGCGTGGCCCACCCCGGCACCTTCGCCGGCATCATGGAGAAGCTGGACTATCTGGAGGACCTGGGAATCAACGCCATTGAGCTTATGCCCATCTTCGAGTTTGACGAAATGCAGGACTACCGGGAGGTGGACGGAAAGACTCTGTACAACTACTGGGGCTACAGCACCGTCAGCTTCTTCGCCCCCAATACCAGCTACACCGCCTCCACCGAGTACAACCGGGAGGGCAACGAGCTCAAGCAGCTTATTCAGGCCTGCAACCAGCGGGGGATCGAGGTCTATCTGGACGTGGTGTTCAACCACACCGCCGAGGGCAACGAAAAGGGACCCTTCTTCTCCTTCAAGGGCTTTGATAACAATATCTACTACCTGCTCACCCCCGATGGACAGTATTACAACTTCTCCGGCTGCGGCAACACCATGAACTGCAATCACCCCATTGTCCGGCAGATGATTCTGGACTGTCTGCGTTACTGGGTCACCACCTACCGGGTGAACGGCTTCCGCTTCGATCTGGCCTCCATCCTGGGCCGCAGCGAGGACGGCTCCCCCATGGGTGCGCCCCCCCAGCTCCAGGCCCTGGCCTTCGACCCCATTTTGGGGGACGTCAAGCTGATTGCCGAGGCCTGGGACGCCGGCGGGCTCTATCAGGTGGGCGCCTTCCCCTCCTGGAACCGCTGGGCGGAGTGGAACGGCCGCTACCGGGACGACATCCGCCGCTATCTCAAGGGAGACGAGGGCTGCGCCCAGGGGGCCGCCCTGCGCCTTGTGGGCTCGCAGGATCTCTACGGCAGCCAGGGCCGCACCAATGCTTCGGTGAACTTTATCACCTGCCACGACGGCTTTACTCTTTGGGATCTGTACTCCTACAACGAAAAGCACAACCTGGCCAACGGCTGGAACAATACCGACGGCGCCAACGACAACAACAGCTGGAACTGCGGCGTGGAGGGAGAGACTGGTGACCCGGCTGTGGACGCCCTGCGCCGCCGGATGTGCCGCAACGCCTTCGCCCTGCTCATGTGCTCCCGGGGCACCCCCATGTTCCTGGCGGGGGACGAGTTCGCCAATACCCAGTTCGGCAATAACAACGCCTATTGCCAGGACAACATCATCTCCTGGCTGGACTGGAACCGGCTGGAACAAAACCAGGATATGTACCGCTTTTTCCAATTCATGATCCGTCTGCGCAAGCGGTGGCGGGTCCTGCGGACCGGCTCCGGAGAGGGGGCCTGCGGCTTCCCTGACACCAGCTTCCACGGGGTCAATCCCTGGCTGGACCGGCCCTTCGACAGCCACGACCGGTATGTAGGCGTGATGTTCTCCGGCTGGGAACGCGACACCGGCCCTCAGGTGGTCTACGTGGCCTCCAACGCCTGGTGGGAGGACCTGTCCGTCACCCTCCCGGAGCTGCCCGCCTCCATGGGCTGGAACAAGGTGGCAGACACCTGGGAGGCGGAACAGCAGGAAGCCCCCCTGTCCGGTTGTCAGGTCATCGTCCGGGCCAGAAGCGTTATGGTTTTCGCTGCAAAATAAGAGACCTTGCCAAGCACAGAGTCCCTTTCATTGACAAAAGCCCCCTTTCGGGGGCTTTTGCTGCGCTAAAACGACTGCAACAGGCATAAAATCAGCCCGTAAATTACGCTGGCGCTGATTCCAAACACCAGCACCGGCCCGGCCACGGTGAACAGCTTGGCTGCCGTGCCGGTAACCAGCCCCTCGCTCTTAAACTCCAGGGCCGGAGACACCATGGCGTTGGCAAAGCCGGTGATGGGCACAAGGGTGCCCGCCCCCGCCCGCTTGGCCAGCTTGTCAAACAGCCCTAAGCCGGTGAACAGCGCCGCGGCGAAAATCAGGGTCACGGAAGCGGCCGTCCCCGCCTGCTCCTTGTCCAGTCCATAGCTCTGATACAGGCTTATCAGGCCCTGCCCGGCGGCGCAGATGGCTCCGCCCACCAGAAAGGCCCAGATGATATTTTTTCCCATTGGGGACGGCTTCGATTTCTCATTTACCAGCTTGCCGTAATCCTGATTGGTCATACTGCTCTCTCCTTTTCCTGCGGAAATTTCCTCTAGCTTTTCCTCACCGGGAAAAAATTATACAGGTTTTGAATAAAAGCGTCCTATTCCGCATAGGTTGTACCGGAAGGAGTGAGAGCGTTGTTTTATCCCAAGCGACAGCTTATTTTAACCTGGATTGCCGCCCTGCTGGCGGGGTGCGTCCTCCACTTTGTCTATGGCTGGTGGCCCAATGCCGTAACTGCTCTGTTCTCCCCGGTGAATGAGAGTCTCTGGGAGCACGTGAAGTTGGTGTTCTGGCCCTTTCTTGGGGCGGCGCTGGCGCTCAATCGGGACCGTCCGGGCGGGACGCGCCCCTGGCTGCTGGCGCTGCCCTTGCTGTGCGCCCTTGTCCTGGGCCTGGGCTGGGTGTACCATGTGACCCTGGGGGGCGAGGCCATGTGGGTAGACATCGCTATTTTCGTGCTGGTCATGGCCCTGGGCTTCTGGTTCGCAACCCGGTTCTCCGGTCCGTTTAAGGGATTTCAATGGATTTTACCCATCCTCGCCGCCGCCGCCCTGGCCCTGCTGATCGGCTGGTTCACCCTCTATCCCCCGGAGGGGCTGCTCTTCCGGGACCTGGCCGCTGTGGGCTCCTGGCTGCCCCTTCCCTGCTGAAATAGTTGTCCCCTCCGCTTCCTTCTGGTATACTGAAGGAGAGGAGGGGATTTCTTATGGTCATCTACCGCGCAAAGGGTCTCACCGCCCGGAGCCAGGCCAGAGCGCTGCTGGCACTGGCGGCGGCAGAGCACTGGGGGCTGTCTCCTCTGCCCCAAATCGCCCGGCGCGAGGGCGGCAAGCCCTATTTCCCGGGACATGAGGAACTGCACTTCAACCTGTCCCACAGCGGGGACCAGGCCCTGTGCGCCCTGGACGGCGCCCCCGTGGGGGTGGACATTCAGGTGGTAAAGCAGTGGCGGCCCGCCCTGCCCGCCCGGGTCTGCTCCCGGCCGGAGCTGGACTGGCTGGAGGGACAACCGGAGCTTTGGCTCTCCTTCACCTTGCTTTGGGCCTTAAAGGAGGCCCGGGTCAAGGAGAGCGGCCGGGGGCTAACCTCTCCCATCCGGGATATTCGGGTCCCCCTCCCGGCGGACAGACCCGTACAGCTGGACGGGCTGTGGTTTGGAACCTGGACGGGCCAAGGCTGGGCGGCTGCGGTGTGCGGGCACAGAGAGCCACCGGAAAAAATTTTTGAAAAATCCCTTGACATTCCCATTGTGTGAGGGTTTATCCTGTGGTTTGGAACCGGTTTCCACAATAAATTCAGGAGGAATGTCATGCTGACCATCGGTGATTTTTCCCGGCTGAGCCGGATCACACCCCGGATGCTGCGCCACTACGACGCGCTGGGATTGCTGCGCCCCGAGGAGGTGAGGGACAACGGCTACCGCTACTACCGGCAGGAGCAGCTGTCCGACCTGATGCGCATTCAATGGCTCAAGGGCTACGGCTTTTCCCTGGGAGAGATCAGGGCGCTGCTGGTTTTGGACGACGCCCAGCTGCTTCTCCGCCTGCGGCAGCGGCGGCTGGCGCTCTATCAGGAGCTGAACCGGCAGCAGGGACTGATTCACCAGATCGAGGCGGACATCCTCCGTATGGAGGGAACAAGCATGATTGAAGCACCTTATCACGTGGTCCTGATCGAGGACCCGGAGCAGAAGGTATTCTCCATCCGGGAGACCATCGGCGTGGACCAGTTCCACGACTTTTTTGAGCGGCTGTATCAGGAGGCGGGGGCCCGGGGGCTGACCCAGGCGGGACCTATCCAGATGCTCTACCACAACGAGGAGTTCAACCCGGAGCGCTCCGACGTGGAGGCCCAGATGGTGGTGGCCCAGGACGGTCCCAATGTCAAAATCAAGCCCGCCTGTACCTGCGCGGCGGTACAGCACAGGGGAGCCTACGAAAACCTGCATCAGGCCTATGACGCCCTGTGCGCCTGGCTGGGGGAGCATACCGAGTACCGGATGTGCGGCCCCGCCATGGATCGCTACTTTGGCGACCCTGACAACACTCCGGTTGACCAGCTGGAGACCGGGGTGCTCTTCCCGGTAGAAAAGGTATAAGTGAAGGGACGGCCCCGGAGGCCGTCCCTTTCTTTTTGTCAACGCTTCTGGAAAAACGCCACGGCAATCGCTCCGGGACCCACGTGGGTGCCGATGGTGCCCCCCACAGTGCCCAGGGGCAGCTCGTCCACGTGCCCGGTCCACAGGGCGGCGCTGTCGGCGATGTACTTTTGCAAAAGGCTGTCGTCCAAACCGGCCCGGCCCAGCAGATAGGGCCGGCCAAAGTCCACGCCGCCGGTCTTTTGAATCTCCTGCACCAGCAGATTGTTCCCGTTTTTGGAACCCCGGGCCTTGCCCAGCATGGCGACCTCCCCGTTCAGTACGGCTACCACCGGCTTGATGGCCAGCAGCCCCCCCACCAGGGCCGTCGAGGCGGACACGCGGCCCCCACGCTTCAGATACTCCAGGGTATCCAGCAAGGCCACCAGCCGGATATCTCCCTTCTCCTCCTCCAGCTGTGCGGCAATGGCGGCGGCCTCCAGGCCGGCGTCCATCAGCTCCACCGCCCGCTCCACCAGGATCCGCTCCCCAATAGTGGCGTTGGCGCTGTCCACCACAAAGACCCTGCCCGGGAAATCCTCTGCGGCGATGCAGGCGCTTTGGCAGGTGCCGGACAGCTTGGCCGAAAGCACCACGGCTACCACGTCCTCCCCCGCCTCCACTGCGGCCCGGAAGGCCTCTTCAAACTGGGCGGGGGAAATCTGGCTGGTGGTGGGCAGGTCCTCCCCCTCAATGAGCTTCTCATAAAATTGCCGGTGGCTCAGCTCAATCCCGTCCAAAAACTGCTCCGACCCAAAGGTGATGGTCATAGGCAGAACCGTCACCTCTGGCCGGTGGGGCGGCCGCAGGTCGGAAGCAGAATCGGTGATAATTCTGATGCCCATAAAATTCCTCATTTCTCCCCCCTCATGTTCCGGGGGAAAGTGTATTTCGCACGTTTCATCTGAGTTTACTATAGCATGCCCAGCCGGGAAATGCAAGGGAACAAATGGCAAAGAGGGCGGTAAGGGCGTCAGCGGCGGACTGGCACACCCATACCGCCTCCCGGCCCAGGAAAACGGGCAGCAGAAGAAGCAG
The DNA here is from genome assembly GCA_022793355.1 of Lawsonibacter sp. Lineage (GTDB taxonomy): Bacteria > Bacillota > Clostridia > Oscillospirales > Oscillospiraceae > Lawsonibacter. Next base: position 15,442 of record JAAWCR010000192.1, read on the forward strand.
CGCCGGGGGCAGGATCACGCTGCGCAGCAGGGAGAGGACCATCGCTTTGCCGGTCTGCCGGGTGGCCTGAAGAAAGGAAATCATCAAAATGTTGAAGCCAGTGAGGAAGAAGCCGCAGAAATAGGGGATTGATCGGCTCGCGGCAAAAGCGGTCAGCTCCGGGTCCTCCGGCGCGAAGAGGAGAAAAAACCACTGGGAGCCCAGGAAAATCAGGAGACAGCTGACCATTCCCACCCCCAAAAACACCTTGGCTGAGAAGCGGCCCATGGCCCGGTTCCGCTCTCCCTCCCCTGTGGCCATAAAGCGGCTGAATACCGGCTGAAGCCCCTCCGCCATGCCCAGAAACAGGGTGAGCAGAATGAGCATCAGATAGCCAATCATCAGGTAGGCCGCCAGGCCCAGCTCCCCGTAGCCGTGGTGGCTGACGGCGACATTATAGAGGAAGGTCACAATGCCGATGGAGAACTCCATCAGAAAGGAGGGCGCTCCGCACACCAAAATGCTCCTCCCCTCCGGCAGCCGGGGCCGGACGGCCTGGAAATACAGCGTCCCCCGCCGGAGCAGGAAATGGGGCAGGAGAATCAGCACACTGAAGATAGGCCCCAGGGCGGTGGCCAGCGCCGCCCCCTGGATGCCCAGGTCCAGGGGGTACATAAACACGTAATCCAGCACAATGTTTGACACCGCCCCCGCAATCATGGCGGTCATGGCCAGCTTGGGCCGCCCGTCGTTGCGGGCCATCCCTCCCAGGAGGAAGCTAAACAGCTGGAAGGGGGCGAAGGCAACAATATACCAAAGGTAGGCCATGGCCTGGGGCAGCACCTCCGGAGCGGCCCCCAGAAGCAGAGCCAGCGGCTCCAAATACAGGTTCCCCAGCAGGGCCGCCCCCAGCCCCGCCGCCCCTGTCATCCAGGCGGCGGTGTTGAACAGTCTTCGGGCCTCGCTCCCCTTTCCGCTCCCCAGGCGGGCGGCGATGAGCACGCCCGCCCCGGCCGCCACAGCAATCGCCACCGAAATCAGGATCTCAATCAGCGGCACCGCCACGGCGGCGGCGGCCATGGCCTCCCGGCCCAGCCGGTGGCCGATGAACACCCCGTCCACAATAGTATACACCGAGTTGAAGAGCAGGCCTATCATCTGGGGTATGGCAAAGCGGACAAACAGTTCTCTCGGTTTTCCCTCGAACATGGAAAAAACCTCCCCAAGCAAAAAATAAAACGCCCCCCGCCGCTCCTTCTACGGCCTATGGAGCGGCAAAGACGTTAACCAGGTTACCCGGCGGTAACGATTCAATTTTTGACGATTATACCAGAGACAGCGACAAAAGTCAACGGGCAAAAAGCCCGGAGCTTGCGCTCCGGGCTTTCAACAGCTCTATCTTAATACATGCCCATATCGGGGGCGGGGGCGGC
>JAAWCR010000193.1 GCA_022793355.1 Lawsonibacter sp.
ACTTTTCGCTGCCAATCAGGCCGCCGTTTGGGGTGGAGCCTTCGGGCTGTTCATATTCGGTCCGCTCAATCACCTTGCGGTTCATGTCAACATTGCTGTTGACCGATACGGTGACGTTGCCCTTGCCGTAAACCGTTTCCAGGTCCCGCAAAATTTCGCTGCGGACCTTGTTGTTGATCTCCTGCTCATATTGTAGCTTCAGGGCGCTGGCCTCGGACAGCTCGCCGATTCCGGTGGAGTCGGAATATGTATTGCCCATGGTGTCGTAGATAAAGACATTGGACACCTCCAGGCCTTCCATGCCGAAGGCAACCGCCCCGCGAATCGCCTCCACCGTCTGACTGCTCAGCGGTTGGTTACCTTCCAAGGTAAGTTCTACCGTCGCCGTGGCGGGAGTAGCCTTCGGGTCCAGCACATAGATCCGGTCGGTCCCCGGGGTGAACTTCACCTGAGCGTCCCGCACGCCGTTTATCCCCCGGAGCATGGCGTCCAGCTTCTGCTCGCCGGCAATCAGCCAGGCCCGGTCCGCGTCGCTGCTGGAGGTGATACCGCCGGAATTTTCCCCCCAATACTCATAGGTATAGCCGGTGGTGCGGTAGCCCGACATGGCCAGCTGAGCCTGGAGCTGGCCCTCGCGCCCTTTGGGCACGTAGATGGAGTCGCCCTGTATCTGGTAGTCCGTCACCCCATTGTCGCTGAGGTAGCTGACAATGGTGCTGGTCTCGCTGGCCGTCAGGCCGCCGTACAGCAGGGCATATTCCTTCTGATTCAGCCGTATCGCCGCCAGGATAATAATGGCAAGGACCACAACCAGACAGACCCCCAGCAAAATGCGGATCTTCTTATTCAGTTTTAGGAAAAGACCCTTGACCTTCTCCCAAAGCTCTTTCAGCTTTGTCTGAAACTTCTGCAACTTGGATCCCTCCGGACTATTATCTTAAAAAACGCGGTCATTCCCCGGCTCTCTTACATGGAGATCCGCATCAGCTCGTTATAGGTTTCCACCGCCTTGTTGCGCATCTCCACCAACAGGTCGGACGCAGCGCCGGCCTTGGTGATGGCGAGGGTGACCTCCGTCGGATTGTCAATCTGTCCGGTGGCCAGCCGGTACTCCAGATCCGTCTTGACCTTGTTGGTCTCCCGCACGTTGTCAATAGCCGACTGAAACACGCTGGCAAACAGAGCGCTGCCGCTCTGCCAAGTCCTCTCCGCAGGCTGGGCGGAGATCGATTCCCAAAGGGGCTGAATGGGTCGCATCGGGGTGAATTCCATGACAAATTCCTCCTGAGCCCGGCCAAAAAGCCGGATATTTTCTGGTCCAATAAAGGCAAATCCAGGCCAGACCAATTTTCCGCCTTCGGGCCTCCTGCCGCCCGGCGAAAACTAACCTGACCTAGAATAGATTTTACTTGCCGATTTCCAGTCCTTTGGAAATCAAATTTTTAAGCAAGTTAAACGCGGTAATATTTGCGGAGAAGGCCTGGCTGGCCGCCATGCCGTCGGTGATCTCCTTCACCAAATCCACATTGGGCAGCTCCACATAGCCGTCCTCGTTGGCGTCCGGGTCCTCGGGGTCGTACTTCAGCTTGAAGTCGGAGGGGTCCTCCCCCACCGCCGACACGATGACGCCTCCCTTGTCCTGCGGGACCCAGCTCGCCCCCTGGGTCAGGCTGGCCCGCCGGGCCAGCACGTTCCGAAAACGGCCGTTGCTGTCCGCCGCCTGGAAGGTGACCACCTTCCTGCGGTAGGGACCCTCGCCATTCTCGGTCCTGGTGGTATTCATATTGACGATATTTTCCGAAATCACGTCCAGCCGCAGCTGCTGGGCGGTAAAGCCGGAGCCAATCACATCAATGGAACTGACAAATGCCATACGGCCTCTCCTCCTTTACGCGGTTGCCGCCCTTACTGTCCCTTGATCAGGGAGCGCAGGCCCGTTAACTCTCGGTTGATGACGTCGAGGGTATATTGCATTTGCAGGGCGTTGCGGGTGGCCTCGGTCTCCTGCTCGGTCACATTGACGCCGTTGTCGTCCATGCGCATGCTCTCGTTCTCCGCCACGTGGACCACAGGCCGTGACCGGTTAATGACGGAGCGCACGGAGCTGGCCCGGCGGTCTGAATTGCGTAACGCAAGGCGAATGCTCCGGTCCAGCTCCTCCTCAAAGGTGACGTACTTGACCTTATAGTTGGGGGTCTCCGCATTGATGATGTTGTCATTGATGACATTCTGCTTTGTCCATTGAAAACGCATCGCCTGTTCCATCATCAGCATAGAATTCGTAAATAAATAACCGGCCACGCAGATGTCCTCCCCTGGGCGCGAAACCGCGCAAAGTCAATTTTACTGATTATATCATGGTTTTTTCCGAAATGCAAGAAGTAGTAAGGATTTCTAATCTGCCCTTGACGGCCAGCTGTCCGTTCAGGCCGCCGGTGCTTTTCCATTTAAGATTATAGCGTATTTCCTCGCTGAATGCAACCGTCAGAATTCACATGACGGCCGGAAATTCCGTCGGGGACTATACTGAATTTTATGCGCTCTTTTCCATCCGCCGGAAAAGGGACCTTACTAGCATATAGGAAATCTCCCGCAATTGCAATGGTAAATTATGTAATATTTAGCCGTTCCTGCCATCCGTTCTTCCATTTTCAGGCTGAAACACAGCGCTTTACATTATAAAGCAGCAGAAAGCCGCCTGTCCGCAGGAGAGCAGGCGGCACACTTAAAAATATTAACTTTTTCCCTCCCGGTTTCGCAGGGCGTCGAGCAGTTCCAGGGGCGAAACCTCCTCGTCTGCGGCCTCCCGGTTGGCCTGCGCGGCCACCTTCAGCTCGCTGCGCAGGATGGTAACGTCGCGGGGGGCCTGGATGGCCAGGCGCACCCGTCCGGCCTCTACGGCCAGCACAGTCACCTCCACCTCGTCCCCAATGAGCAGCGACTCCCCCTCTTTCCGCTGTAAAATCAGCATGGCGCGCCCTCCCCGGTCCGTTCCAGCTCCGAGAGGAGGTGACGCATGTGGTAACCGCCGCCCTCCAGAATGACCTGCATGGCCCGCTGGGTGTGGTCGTTGACGGCTATGGGGCAGCGCAGGTTCACCGTGCTGTCCCCTACTGGGTGTCGCACCACGCACAGCACGTAGAAGCATAAATCCTCGCTGCGCTCCACCCCCATCGCCTTCAGCTCCCCAGGGGCCAGCACCGGAGCGTAGTCCGGTTTCAGGGAAAAGGGGTTCATGGCCACAAAGGCCAGGCCGGGGGTCACCGCGCTCTGAAAGCAGAGCAGCGCACCGCCGCCGCCCTCAAAGGGCAGCAGAAAAAACTCCTTCTCCTCCTCAAAGCCGAACAAGCCGCCGGGAAAATGGAGCTTGTCCTCCTCCGAGCAGTCAATCTCACCGAAATATTTCGTTTTTAAACGCATACTTCCTCCTGTTTCGGGGCGTTCCCCATAGATATCATCCGGGTCTCCCCTGGAGAGGGGAGGCCCGGTTTCCTGAAAACTGCCACAAAGTCAAGCGCAGCTGATTGATTCCGCAAACTCACTCTGCGCTGAACAGCACACGCATCCGTTTATCGCAGTCCGCTTTGCCGTCTGACACGTCAGGACTTCTTGCGATGCTCCGAATCAGACATCAGCATTCCGTTGACACTTTTCAAGGTGATATAGTTCTCGGTTTTAAACTCGCCCAGGCCATATCTCGCCGCGACCGCTTTACTCACATCGAAGAGCACCCATATTGGTTTTGAAGCGGAAGGCTATCACCGTGTCATTATACTTCAGCGCGGCCACACGGATTTGGGTGATGCCATCTGGCACGGAACAGGGCTGCCTACGGAGAACCGCTATTGCCAAACACGCTTCACCCTTTTATACAGTCACATCCACCGGCACATAATTCGGGTCGGAGGAGGGGGGGACGTAGATAGGCCCGCCCAGATATTTGATAATAATGTCGGGCCGCTGGGTCACGGTGAACTCAATGTCGCCGGGGGTGAACTCAAAGCTGCCCTCGCCCATCTTCCAGTCAATGGCCAGCTTATCCATCTCGTAGCGGATGCTCATCTCGCCTGGGTCCCAGGTGATTTCCGGCCCCGGCTTGGGCAGAAAGTCCAGCCCCACGTTGGTCTTGACATCCTTCATCATGATGTCCTCAGCGAACTTGGTCACCAGCTCCTCTCCCACCTGGGTATTCAGCAGCAGCTGGCCCTGGTTGGCGTAGGTAGCGGTGGCCTCGTAGGCGGCCTGTTTTCCCTTCTGGGCGCTCTGCTCCAGGTAGCGGGCCAGCGTGGGTGACAGGGAGTTGCGGGCCTCAAAGGTGTCGATGTTGACCTTGATGGGCCGGCTCTTGATTTTAAGCTTCCCATTATCCCGGTGAATCTCCATCTCGGCGGTGCCCCGGGCATACTCCAGCTTGGCGTTGGTGGTTTTCATCTCGATTTGAATGGGTACTGTGGTAATTTCAATCAGCGGCTTCATGTGCGGCGCACGCTCCCTTCCGAAATAATACGGCTTCCATGCCGTTTACACACAAGAATCAATCGAGCTCTCCCGGCCTGTCTTTCCGTCAGGCGCTGCCTGGGCATTGCGCGGTTGCCCAGCCCTAGTTCATATAGTCGATCAGGGACTGGCTGAGCAGCTGGTTGCCGATTTTCAGGGCGGCGTTGTAGCAGTATTGCTGCCAGGAGAGGCCGGTGATGGCATCGGCCATGTTCACCTGGTAGACGTCTAGCAGCTGGGTGTTGGTGTCGGTGAGCTGGGTCTCCAGCCGCTCCTGATTGCTGGTGAGGAATACCGACTTGGCGTCCAGCTCGGAATACTTCTCGCTGAAATTATCCTGGCTCGCCTGTAATTTGTTCAGCAGGCGGTTGGCCTTATCCTCCAGCTGCTTGCTGGTCAGGCCCGCGGCGCTGTTCTTTGCCAGCGCGGGGTTATAGCCCTGGGGCTCCATAGTCTCGTCCCAGGCGTCGAACACGTCGGCCAGCTCCCGCATGATAAGGGCCAGGTTCTGGGGGTCGCCGGTGTTGTCCGTCCCCTCGCCCCGGTCCGCGCCGAAGCCGGTAAAGTCAATTCCGCACAGGGCGCTGTTGAAATAGCTGCCGTTGATGGGGTCGTTGGGCTTCTTCTCCGCCAGGCCCAT
>JAAWCR010000022.1 GCA_022793355.1 Lawsonibacter sp.
ATATGCCACAGCCATACTTTGGGCTGAACGTTCATTTGCTTGGTCTACTCCTTTCTTTGCTTCATCTAAATTTGCACTAATCAGCGGAATCGAAATCGCAATCAGAATGGCGATAATCGCCACGACAATCAGCATCTCTACAAGCGTGAAGCCTCCGCTTTTGCGCAGCTTCGCATTCAGCTTTTCTCTAACCTTCTTCATCTAAAATATCTTCCTTTCATTTGGAGTAGGTCTGGCAGCTTTAGGCTACCACCCGTTCAAGGGGTGAGCGCCCATCGTCTACCCACGGGTAGACGACTAAGGTTTAACCTTAGTGCCTCCGTGGGAAGGAGATATTTTCAGTGTTTTTCTCCAATTTGATGGTACTCACCCCAACCTTCTTCGCCAACCCAGGGATTGGTTGAGGGAGCTTGTTTAGTTTTGCTGATTAGGGGTTTACTTTCGCCCACTTGACGGTAATAGGCGCTGTAGAGTTGCTTGCATCAATGGCCACTTGTACAGCGGCAGAATTGCGCTCCGTTGAGCCGGTTATTCCATTGACGGTTGTACTCTGGTTATAACCTTTATTGGTGCTAGGCAATGTCTCTACAAAAGTTCCCGCCACATTATCATACCAATAATTGTCTTTAATCGACTCGGTAGTGACGCCCATTTGGTCGTTCATGTACATGATGGTTGCTTCTGCTTTCGCCGCACGCAAGTTAGCATCATCAGTTGCTTGTCGCGCTTTTTCAAGAGAAGTATTAACCAGTGGAATAGATACTGCGACCAAAATAGCAATAATCGCCACCACAATCAGCATTTCTACGAGGGTAAAGCCCTCATTTTTACGAAATTTTTCCCTCAACCCTTTCATCTTAGGAAAATTTCCTCCTTTCCTTCCTAAAACCTGGAATTTATATTCAGAGCCCGGGTTGGCGAAGGCTCGGAATAACACCAATACAAACGGAACGCTCCGCCCGCACGGGGCGAACGCCCGCAGGGTGACAAATCAAATCGACGAATACATACTAAACATCGGCAGATAAACCGCCATGAGGATAAACACAACAAAAATCGCGAGAACGACGATGATGGCGGGCTCCAGCAGAGCCAGGGCCTGTTTGGTGCGCACCTCCACCTCGTTGTCGTAATACTCCGCGAGCACCTTCAGGGTAGACTCCATGGACCCGGTGGCCTCGCCCACCGCCGTCATCTGCACCAGCATCGCCGGCAGCTCCCGGGCGTAGCGCATGCACTCCCCAAGGGGCCGGCCGCCCTCCACCCCCGGCAGGGTCTCTAAAACCTCCCCGGCCAGAAAGCGGTTGCTCATCGTCCGGCCCGACACCTCGATGGCCTGGAGAATCGGCATCCCCGCCGTGAGCAGCGTGGACATGGTGTGGGAAAACTGGCTCGCCCCCGACATGCGGACAATCCCCCCCAGAATGGGCAGATTCAGCTGCGCCCGGGCCAGCGTCAGCCCGCCCTTCTCCGTGGCGCCGTAGAGCCGCACCAGCAGCAGCGCCAGGGCAAGCAGTCCCACCAGCACAAGGGTGTACTTTTGGAAAAAACCGCTCACCGCAATCAGCGCTACCGTCACCCACGGCAGTTCGATGCTCATGCTCTCGAACATGCCCGTGAAGGTGGGCACGGCGTAACCCATGATAATCGCTACCACAAGCACCGCCACCACCAGCACAAAGGCCGGGTAGGTCAGCGCGCTCACCACGCTGTCACGGGTCTTGCTCATGCGCTGGAAGTAGTCCGACAGGCGGCGAAACGACGACAGCAGGTCGCCCGACTCCTCCCCCGCGCGCACCGTCTCCCGGAACGTTACCGGCAGCTTCCGCCCGCCCCGCTGCTCCAGGCTGTAGCTCAGGGACCAGCCGTTGGACACGTCCTCCGACACCTGGCGCAGCAGCCGCCCCAGCGCCTTGTCCGCGCATTGGTCCGCAACCAGGTCTACCGTCTGCACCAGCGGCAGGCCCGCCTTCAGGATAATCGCAAACTGCTGGCACGTCAGCGCAAGGCTCTTCGCGCTAATCTTTTGAAAACGCTCCAGCGGGTCCCGGACCGCCGCCCGGGGCACCTCCTTCAACGACAGCACTACCTCGCAGCTCTGCCGTATCTGCGCCACCGCGTCGTTTTGGCTCACTGCCTCCACCACGCCCGTCACGCGCTCCCCGCTGGCGTACGCTCCCTCGTATTTGTATGTGGGCATAGGCTCCCCCTCCTTTGCTTCCTATCCCGCCGTATTCGAACCGGCCGGCGGCCAAGGCCCGCCCCTACAGCGGACGCTTGAAGCCGGGCGCCCGCATGGCGTTCGCCGGAGGGGTTTTGTCCGGCTGGGACTGGTCCCGCAGGGCCGCGCGATAGGTCTCCTCCGTAATGGTCCCCGCCGCGCGGAGATTTTGCAGACAGCGGTCCATCAAAATGTTGCCGATGGCTCCCGTGGTCTGGATGGCGTTGATGATCTGCGGCGTCTTGCCCTCCCGAATCAGGTTGCGGATGGCCCCGTCGGTCTTCATTACCTCGCAGGCCAGCACCCGGCCCCCGCCCACCTTGGGCAAAAGCTGCTGGCTGAGCACCGCTTTCAGGGACATGGACAGCTGAAGGCGAATCTGCTGCTGGCGCTCCGCGGGAAATACGTCCACAATGCGGTCGATGGAGTCCGCCGCGGAGTTGGTATGCACCGTGCCGAATACCAGGTGTCCCGTTTCGGCGGCGGTCAGGGCCGTCTCGATGGTCTCCAGGTCCCGCATCTCTCCCACCAGGATCACGTCCGGGTCCTCCCGCAGGGCGGCCCGCAGGCCCGCCGCGAAGGACTGGGTGTCCCGCCCGATCTCCCGCTGGTTGATGACGCACCTGGCTGGGGTGTAAACGTACTCAATGGGGTCCTCCAGCGTCAGGATGTGCTTGCACTCATTCTGGTTAATCTGGTTCAGAATGGCCGCCAGCGTGGTGGATTTTCCCGAACCCGTCTCCCCTGTAATCAGCACCAGGCCCTGGCTGTAGGCGGGGAACTCCGCCGCCGCCTTGGGCAGGCCCAGCTCGTTTATGTCCGGGATGTGCTCGTTAAGCAGCCGGATGGCCGCCGACCACGCCCCCTGCTGCTGGAACAGGTTCAGCCGGCACCGCACCCCGGAGATGAACAGGGCCAGGTCGGCCTCCCCCACCACACGGGCCTTGGCAAATTCCGCCCCCGCCAGCTCACGGGCCATGTCCTCGCACTCCTGGGCCGTGAGAATCCCGGCGTCCATCTCCCGAATCGCGCCGTCCACCCTGTACCGGGGGGTCAGCCCCCGCACCAAATGTACGTCGGAGGCCTTATCCTCCAAGGCCTTCGCCACCAATTCGTCTACTGTCATGTTATCCATTCCTTTCCCTATCAGACCTCGCCCAACACCCGCTGTACCTCCTCTGCGGAGGTTACGCCGCTCAGAATCAGACGCCGGCAATTTTCCATGATGGGCAGGAAGCTGGCCGCCGCCATGGCCCGCTCCAGCTCCTTCAGCGACCGGGCGTGAATCGCCCGGCGCATAGCGGGGGTAACCTCCAGAATCTCAAAGACGCCTGTCCGGCCCCGGTAGCCGGTGCCGAAGCACTCCCCGCAGCCCTCCCCCCGGTAGAACTGGTGTTCTCCCGGCTCCATACCAAGGGCGGCCTGCTCCTCTGGCGCGGGAACGTAGGGCCGGCGGCAGTGGGGACACAGCCGCCGCACCAGCCGCTGGGAGACGATGCCCTTCACCGCCCCGGCAATCAGGTAAGGCTCCACCCCGATGTCCAGAAGGCGGTCCACCGAGGACACGGCGTTGTTGGTATGTACTGTGGAGAGCACCAGGTGGCCCGTCATGGCCGCACGCATGGCGATCTCCGCCGTTTCGCCGTCGCGAATCTCGCCTACGGCGATGATATCCGGGTCCTGGCGGAGCACAGAGCGAAGAACGCTGGCGAAGGTCAGGCCCGTCTTGTCATTGATCTGCACCTGGCACACCCCGCCGATGTGGTACTCCACCGGGTCCTCCAGAGAGACCAGGTTTACTTCCTCGCTCTTCAGCCGGTCAATCATGGCGTAGAGGGTGGAGGTCTTGCCCGATCCGGTGGGGCCCACCATCAGGATAACCCCCTCAGCGGCGCGGTCCACCAGACGGCAGAACCGGTCCCGGTTCTCTCCCTCCAGACCAATGCCCTCCAGGCTGGAGAGCTGGGGGGATTTGCGCAGAAGGCGGATGACCACCTTTTCGCCGTGGATGGTGGGCAGGGTGGAGATACGCAGGTCCAGGGTCTCCTGGCGGACGGTGACATTGGCCCGGCCGTCCTGGGGAATCTGCTTTTGCGCAATGTCCATCCGGGCCATAATCTTCATGCGGGAAATCACCGAATTTTGCAGCTCCCTGGGCACCGGGATGATGGGCCGCAGAATGCCGTCGATGCGCATGCGGATGGTCATGCTGTCCTCTCCGGGCTCCATGTGGATATCGCTGGCCCCCTCGGTACAGGCCCGGTCGATGATAGAATTCACCAGGCGGATGGCCGGGGCGGCGTCCGCCTCGTCCTCGTCCACCGCCATGGACTGGGGCAGGGCGGCGGTATCCGCCGCGCCGCCGTACTGGCTGCCCAGCAGGTCCCGCTGCATGTCCTCAATGGCCCGCATGGCCCCCTGGTTGCTGTACAGGTTTTGCAGCGCCCGGTCCACCGCCGCAGAGGCGGCAATGAGGGGGATAACCCTGCGCCGGGTGACGGACTGGACCTCCTCAATGGCTACAAAGTTCAGAGGGTCCGCCATGGCGATTCGGATATCGGTGCGGGATACCCGGATGGGAACCACCGAATGCTTCTTCGCAATATTTTTGGGCAGGATCTGGGCCATCTCGGAAGGGATGCTGTAGCCGTTCAGGTCGATGAACTCCACGCCCAGCTGGCTCATCAGGGTGTCGATAAGCTGCTTCTCGGTGATAAAACCGTGCTTTTGCAGCACCGAGCCCAGACGCTCGCCGGTGCCTGACTGAAGCTTCAGTGCCTCGTCCAGCTGCGTTTGGGTGATGGTGCCGCTCTTCACCAGCAGGTCGCCCAATCGGATATACTTCATGTTTCTCCCCCTGTCTCGTCTTTCCTGGGATTCAGGCAGCGGATTATCACCCCATTATCGGGCGTTTCAGCGCTGATCTTCCCGTCCGTGGTCTCCACTCTCAGCTCGATGGTAAATGTGCCGCTTGCAGCATTCCACGTGACAATCTCTTTATCTTCCGCCACCGCCCTCATCCGGTAGGCCCCGTTCAGGCCGTATGCCCCGGTGGACAGAACACGCTTTTCCCCGGTCCCGCATTGCGCCACAAGCTGGCCCTCCGCATCCAGCCCCAGGGTGGTTCCCTCCCCATAGGAGTCGCTGGTGTAGGTCCCGTCCGCTTCCACGTTCCGGGCGTAGCGCAGATCATCGGCCAGGGCATCCACCGCCGTGGACAGCAGCAGCTCTACCTCGGACTGCGCCACAATGGCCCGGTAGGTGCTCACCGCCATTTGCAGGCCGGTGTTTAAAAGCAGACCCAGCAAAATCAGAATCACCACCGCCGCCATCATCTCAACCAAGGTCAGACCACTGGCGCCGCTCAGCTTCTTCCTCATGGGGTCACCTTCCTGCTGTAGGAGTACAGGCCCGCGCCGCCGTATAAATTGACCGGCACGCCCGCCGCTTCCGCATAGCCGCCGTCGATGACAACCTGGGTAATCGTTACCTGACTTTCCCCTAACGACACCCCCTGCCCTTCCGCAGCGGTGAGGGCCTCGTAATGCTTCACATCCAGCTTCCGGGCTTCCCTGTCCATATTGGAGGAGGCCATGACGCAGCTGAACAGCAGCGTCACCGACAGGGCGGCAATCAGAATGGAGGCCAGAACCTCAATCAGCGCCTCGCCCCGGTCGCAATGGAGCTTCTTCATCCGCCTGCCTCCCCTTTCTCCTTCTTGATGATATACTCCTGGGTCCACTTCATGGGCTCCGTCTCATAGTTCCCGTCCTGTGAATGGACTTTTAGAAACAACAGATTTTCG
>JAAWCR010000236.1 GCA_022793355.1 Lawsonibacter sp.
ACAAAGTCTCTGAAATACTCCGCCGCCGGGGGGAGATACTGATCCTTGTTCCATTGAAGGTAGAGCCTGCGGGGCGGTATATGGTTGCCTATGGGCAGGATCTTGGTGTTGTAGGGTGCGCCGCCAAGCGGGGAGGGAATGATGGATACCCCATGGTTGGAAGCCACCAGGCCGTGAATAATCAGGTCCTGGGCAGTCTCCATGGTGATGTTGGGCTGGATACCCAGTTCCTTGAAAATCCGGTCCGTGACGCCCCGGAGCTGGCAGTTGGTGTCAAAGGAGATAAAGTTCTCCCCGTCCAGCTCCCGCAGATCCACCTGGTCGTACTGCGCCAGCCGGTGGCCCTGGGGAACCAGCAGCACAATTTGATGCTCGCCGATATAGGAGGACCCCACCCTGGGGTCCTCCACTTCCGTGGCGAAAATCAGGTCCACCTGACCGGACAGCAGCTGGTCCCGCAACTGGTTGTATGTGGCCTCCTGGTTGAATTGCAGCCGCACATCCACCCGGTTGGTCTCCGAAACGTAGCGCACAATGATGTCCGGGGCAAACTGGGCCAAGGAGGGGAAACCCGCCATAACCACCGTCCCGGTGTTGGGGTTAATGTAGTCGGTGAGAGTGGCAATCCCTGTCTCCAGGGTCTCCAAGGTCTTTTGGACATAGGGGAGGAAGAGCTGGCCGTATTTGGTCAGTTCCACATTGCGGCCCCGCTTGACGAAAAACTCCACATTCAGCTCATCCTCCAACTCCTGAATGGCGTGGCTCAAGCTGGATTGGCTCACATACAGCTTTTCCGCCGCACGGGTGTAGTGCTCCAGTTCGGCAATCGCCTTGAAGTAATATAACTGCCGCAGATTCATAGCGCCGCCCCTCTCTCCAATATTTTGTTTCTATTATCCTTGATTTTCCGAAATTTTGCAACTGTTTTTTCATTTTTGAGCCGCTTCCGACAGCCGCTGTGTCTCCCAGGTGCTCAGCGCCACATCCGCGGAGATGAGCAGCAGCCCGAAAAAGAAGGCGGGCGTGAAGGTCTCGTGGAGAATCGCCGCCCCCAGCAGGGCGGAGAAGGCGGGCTGGAGGGGGTAAAACAGGGAGCAGGTGCTGGCGGGGAGAAGGGAGAGGCACTTGGTCCAGGTGAACTGGGCAAAGCCGGATCCGAAGAAACCCAAGTACAGGATGGTCAGAACAACCTTGGGCGAAACATTCACAGGCTGGGTGACAGCGGAGAATATCCCGGCAGGAATGTGAAACAGAAGGCTGATGGCCATACCGTAGGTGGTGACCAAAACAGCGGGATATTTGGCGGTGAGCCGCCGCATAAACACTGAGGCGAAGCCCCAGGCGACGACGGACAGGAGCACCACAGCGATGCCCAGTACCTCACCCTGGCTGCCCGCCCCCTGGGTGATCACCACCGTGCCGGCCAGGGCCAAGACCAGGCACAGCACTTTGATGGGGGTAATGCGTTCCTTGAGGAGCAGTGCGGCCAGGATGGTGACAGACACCGGCGTGAGGGCGTTGAGGAGGGAGGCCATCGCCGACCCGGTGAGGGAAATGCCCAGCTGAATGAGGAAGAGGGTCAGAAAGTAGCCCATGCACCCCACCAAAATGAAGTATTTCCAATCCTCCCGGTCAATTTTGCACCCCAGGTGCTTTCTGGCCATCAAAAGCAGCGGAACCATGGCGGTACAGCACCGCAGGCAGGCCACCAGCGCGGGCGGCAAATCGCCGGCCACCAGCTTGCCCCCCACATAGACGCTGCCCCAGATGAAAAAGGTAATGAACAGCAGCCCGAAGGCCTGTCCCTTGGGTTTTGTTTCCATAGCGCTCCTCTCCTTGTAAAAGTCCGGGCCGGCGGCCTCTGACGACGCCACCGGCCCAAAATCAGGCTTGCTTATAAATTGGGGACTGCTTAGGCGTTCGCCAGGGCGTCCTGCAGGACGGTGCCCAGACCGCCGACCTGCTCGTCGATGTTCTTGTACAGGTCCGTAACACCAGAAACGGCCAGCATCTCGTCATAGAACTCGGGGGCATACTCGATGAGGGTCATGCCGCGCTTCTCCAGCTCGGCCTTGTTGTCGGCGTCGATGGTGGCCAGCTGAGCGCCGATCTCGGCCAGGGCCTCGGCGACGGCCTGGTTCAGAGCCTGCTGATACAGGGGGTCAAGGTCGTTGTAGGCGTCCTGGTTCATGATCATCATATTGGCGTACAGAATGTGGTTGGTGAAGGCCAGGTACTTCTGGACCTCGTTCAGGTTGGAACCCACGCAGGTGTCGGCGGCGTTCTCCTGGGCGGCGATATTGCCGGACTGGAGGGCGAAGTAGACCTCATTCCAGGCCATGGGGGTGGGCTGAGCGCCGATGGCGGTCCAGAACGCCATGTGGTTGGGATTCTCCATGGTACGGATCTGCAGGCCGTTGAAGTCAGCCAGGGTCTTCAGCTCCTTGTTGGCGGTGGTCAGACGGTAGGTGGCGTTCTGCAGGGTGCCCAGAAGCTGGAAGCCATTGTTGTTGAAGGCAGTACCCAAGTCGGTCTTAAAGGCGGAGTCGCCGTTGAGCACCTTGTCGATGGTAGCGCCATCATACTTGGCAAACACCATGGGCAGGTCGAACACGGCCACCTCGGGGACAAAGGAGACGACAGGGGCGGTCTGGCAGACCACCAGCTGAATCTCGTTGGCCTTCATTTGGCGCAGGATGTCGGCGTCAGCGCCCAGCTCGCCGTTGGGGAAGTACTCGATGGTCAGCTGACCGCCGGTGATGGCGTCAACCTTCTCAGCCACCAGCTCGCCGAAGAGCTGAGCGGCGGCGCCCTTGCCGCTGGAGTCAGCGCCGGTGAGGGTCACCTTGTCCAGAGAGGAGTAGTCCGCATCAGAGGTCTGGGGAGCGGAAGTGTTGCCGCCAGCGCTAGAGCCGCCAGCGCTGGAGCTGCCGCCGCTGTTGCCGGGGTTGCTGGTGTTGCCGCCATTGCCACCGTTGCCGCCGCAGGCAGCCAGGGACAGCATCATGGCTCCAGCCAGGAGCATTGCAGTGAT